>JAFYQY010000223.1 GCA_017559685.1 Alistipes sp. | reverse complement strand
GCCACTGTGTGTTACCTATCCCCCAAACCCCCTTTCTGTAATGGGGGCTTGTCGCTACGCTCCATTAAGCAACCGTCATTGCGAGGAACGAAGTGACGTGGCAATCTCCCATATTGCTTTTTCATTGGCTTTTTGGCGCAGCAAAATGGCATACGCTCCCGTTGGTCGCTGAATGGCATATGCGCCCGTCATTAAGCAGTCTTCAGACTGCGCTGCCATTAAATGCCATTAAGGGCTGAAAGCCCGAATGCCATTCAATGCCATATTTATTGGCGCCCCTATTGCTCAATCGAAAAAGAATTCCTAAATTTGTGGTAAGGTCAAAATTATTTCGCACTATGAGAAGAGTTATTATCACGTTGTTAGGCGTTATATTGATGGGTGGCACGGCGTTAGGTTGGGGTACTCGTGGTCACGAGGCGACAGTAAAGATTGCCGAGAAGCACCTCACCCCGAAAGCGAAAAAGTTGCTCGACAAGTACCTCGACGGCAAGTCGATTGTCGAATACGCATCGTGGGCAGACGAGTACAAGAAGGAGTTGTTGTTCGATATCGGTTTCGAGCCGTCGAACTACCCTCGCCGAATATTGCGTTATCCCCACACCTTCGAGGCAAATGCCGACTGCTCGGTCTTCGAGGGCGATCGTCGTGGCAACGAGTGGGTTAAAAACTGCGTTTATATGGCGGTTGGTTACGCCAACGAGCTGAAGGCCAACCACAAAAATATGAATCACGACGAGCGTTTCCACCAGATTGCAATGCTCATCCATTGGCTTGGCGATATGCACTGCCCTGCCCACATCCGCTACCCCGACGATCAGACATCGAGCGGCTACAGTGTAATGTTTGGCGACCGTGAGGTGTGGTATCACCGCCTGTGGGATGGCATACTCTTCAATTGGTTGCACCCCTCGAGTCGAGGCGATGCTGCCGAGGCGATAGACACCTGCTCGGCAAAGGAGATTGCCAAGATTGTCGAGGGCGACCTCTACGTTTGGGGTAAGGACTCCGCCACCGCATCACGTGCAACTCGCAAGTACCGTGCAGGGGCGCAAATCGACAGAGACGAGTTTATTGCCGAGTTCTCCGAGTTGCTCGACCAACAGATTCGCAACGGCGGTTACCGCTTAGCACAGCTCTTCAACGAGATATTTCAATAACGCAAAAAGCCTTCCACTCGGGAAGGCGTTGCTATTTTAGCATTCGTTCTAAGGCATCGTGCCACTCGGGAATGGCTACACCGAAGGTTGCTACGAACTTACTCTTGTCAAGAACGGAGTATTTAGGGCGTTGCGCCTTGGTCGGATAGTCGGCGGTGGTGCAAGGTGTTACCACGCACTTGTTATTGCCACTCAGGCGAGTAATCTCGCAAGCGAAGTCGTACCACGAGCAGACGCCCTGGTTCGAGTAGTGGTAGGTGCCACACTTGTCGAGTTGGTTGCTATCTATTATATAGGTAATAGCCGCAGCCAAGTCGCCGGCGTAGGTCGGCGTGCCAATCTGATCGGCCACAACCTTAACTTCGGGGCGGGTAGCGGTAAGCGACTGCATAGTCTTGCAGAAGTTGCGACCGAACTCCGAATAGAGCCACGAGGTACGCAAAACGATACTCTTACAGCCCGACTCCGCAATAGCTCTCTCGCCCGAGAGTTTGGTACGGCCATAGACGTTAATCGGCGCAGGAGCGCTCTCCTCGTTGTATGGCGCATCAGCCTCGCCCGAGAAGACATAGTCGGTCGAAATATGGATGAGTGTAGCGTCGTGTCGCTTGCAGGCCTCGGCCAAGACCGCCACTGCATAGCAATTTATAATATCAGCTATCGGCTCTTCCTCCTCGGCCAAATCGACCGCAGTATAAGCGGCACAATTCACCACGACATCGACCTTCTCTCGCTCAAAAAAATCCTCAACAGCTGCTGCAGAGACGATATCCAACTCCTTGACATCGGTAAAGACGAAGCGGTGGCTGCTCTCGGCCGATGCCAAGCGCAAGGAGCATCCCAATTGCCCGTTTCCACCCGTTACCAATATCGTCATAGTTACTCAAATAGTGTTTTGCACTCGGCCAAAGTCGAGTGATTCTTATCCTTTGCCGAAAGGATAACATCCTCGGCAGGAATCTGCCAATCGATAGCCAGCTCGGCATCATCCCAAGCGATTGCGCCCTCGCACTCGGGAGCGTAGTAGTTGTCGCACTTGTACTCCACGACAGCCTCCTCGCTCAAGACCGAATAGCCGTGTGCAAAGCCCTGCGGGATAAATACCTGACGATGGTTTTCGTCGGACAACTCCACAGCAACATACTTGCCGAAGGTAGGCGACGACTTGCGAATATCGACCGCAACGTCCAGCACTCTACCCTTTGCCACACGCACCAACTTGCTCTGAGCGTGCGGTGGTAGTTGGAAGTGGAGACCTCGCACCACTCCATACAGAGATTTAGCCTCGTTCGACTGCACGAAGTGGCACTCGCACATCTCGGCACAGAACTCTCGCTCGGAGAACGACTCGAAGAAGTAGCCTCGTTCATCCTCGAACATTCGTGGCTCAATCACAACCACACCGTCGATATTTGTCTTTATAATATTCATCTAAATATGTTTTATATCCTTTGCGGTAATACCCAACACCGCCACTGCAATAACTCCGTCGATAGCCACCACAAAGCGCTTCGAGCGCTTGCCCTCAATCTTCACTAGCAGGCCTTGATGCCCCTTGAACGAGCCGTTTACAACCTCAACACGCTCGCCCACCTCGAAGTGAGCCTCCTCGCCCGAGAGAAGTTCGGCCTTGTCATCCATCTCGTTGCAGACGGCGATAAACTGTTGCATCTGCTCGTCGGGCACCTCCACGGGAGTATTCTTACCCTCCACGGGGCGGACAATGTAGTGGAGATATGGTATTCGGCTCTTTGCCTCCTGTATCGCCTCCTTGTCGCCGAGCACAAATATCAAGTCTCGTACCACGGCTATCATATCGGTCTTGATACGACGACCAACCTTTACGGTACGCTTACGCATAGGCACAAAGCTCTCGATTTTATCCAACTCGAGTGCTCGCTGCGCCATAAGGTTGCGACCATAGGTCGCTCGCATTGCAAACCACACTTTATGATTTTCGCCCGCTAACATAGTACAAAGATAGGAAAATAATGGATATTACATATAGCAGATCCATAAAAAATTGCTATAGTAACCTAAAATTTAAGTCGTACATAAACGGGTTGTCCAACAAGTGCGTTGAGTCCCCCACTGTTTTGCGAGAAGTTGTATAACAAGTGCTAATTTTAGGCTTGCGAAGCTCGAAAAAGCGGAGTTTACTCGGCGTAAATGAGCATTTTGAAAGCGAGCGTAACGACAAAGTAGTCTTGTTAGACGACTTCTGATATTACTTGAACGAAATAATATCCTCTACTCCGTACTCCTTGTAGTGCGCCTGCAACTCATCGTTGCGGTCGGAGAGAATTAGCAGTTTGTCGCCCATCTGCAACGTAGCGTTGCCCTTCGGCACGAAGTAGTCGCCATCTCGGCACACCATAACCACGAGTGTATTGTCGGGCAGAGCCACCTTATTTAGCGTATTGCCCACCGAGAGCATCTGCTCGGTTACGGAGATCTCGGTAAATGCCGATTTAACCTTATCCTGCAATGCACCCTCGAACTTACTCTCCTTCTCGGTATATGCCAAGCCGAACAGTTCGGCCATACTACTTACGGTAGTGCCCTGAATTACGAGCGAGAGGATGGTCATAATGAATACGACATTGAATATCAGCTCCGCATTATCGAGCCCCGCCACCAGCGGATAGGTCGCAAAGATAATCGGCACTGCACCACGCAAACCAACCCACGAAATATAGGTGCGAGCCTTGCGAGAGAGGGTTCTGAACGGTGCCAAGCAGGCGAAAGTCGCAATAGGTCGTGCCACAAACATCAGGAATGCACCAGCCGAAACGCCCAAGAGAATGGTGCGTAGTTCGAGCACCTCGTCGAGGTTGACCAACAAACCGAGCATCAAGAACATAATGATTTGGAACAACCAGGTGATTCCATCGAAGAAGGTCGTAACCGTACGCTTATTTACGAGTTTGTTATTACCCACGATAAGACCTGCGATGTAAACGGCCAAGTAGCCGTTACCCTTCACGAGCGACGTGAACGAGAAGGTGAAGAATACGCAGGCGAGCAACAACACCGAATAGAGCGAAGCGTTGTTGAGGTTTATCTTATTGATAATCCACACCGAAGCACGACCAAAGAGATATCCGACACCAGCGCCTACAGCCATCTGCACCACAAACATCAGTACAGCACCACCGATGCCGACACCCTCGCCACTACCGCCAAGCAGATTGACAAGCAGTACAACAAGGATATAAGCCATAGGGTCGTTCGAGCCGCTCTCCAACTCGAGCAGAGGTCGCAAATTTTCGCTCAAGCCCTGACGGCGGGTACGCAAAATCGAGAAGACCGAAGCCGAGTCGGTCGAAGATATGGTCGATGCCAAGAGCAACGCCAATGGGAAAGAGAGCGTAACGCCCAGGAATGGCGAAACAAAGTAGATAAAACCTCCGAGCAGGAGTGCCGTCATCAACACGCCCGCCGTTGCTAGGGTTATGCCTTCGGTAAGCACAGGTTTTATCTCCGAAAATTTGGTATCCATACCACCCGAAAAGAGGATGATACAGAGCGATATCATACCGATAAACTGTGTCAGCTCGGGCGAATTGAACGAGAGGATGTCGTAACCAAAGAACAATCCTACCGCCAAAAAGAGGAGAAGGGCGGGCGCATTAAAACGATACGCCACCTTTCCCGCCATTACAGCGACAAAGAGCAGAATAGCTCCGATAAACAGGAAATGTTCGGGGTTTACAATCATCTTTTTACACTCGCTTTTTGCATTCTATCCTACTGAGGGATAAATACATAAGTTATCGTTCCTCGCTGCTTTGCAGGCGCCGAGAGATCAATATTGAAGGTCGAAGACAATGCCGACTCTTTGGCAATCTGGCGCATACACTCATCGCCACCACTCACAACCGTTGCCGAGATAACCTTGCCATTCTGTCCCAACACAGCCTCCACAACAACCTCGCCACCGCCCTCACAGCGATAGGCAGGTTTTACCAAATTCACACTATTGCGCACAGGGTTTGTGAAGGAGAAATTCACCGTCACCACGCCCTTACGTTTTACATCCTGACGCTTATCCTCGCCCTTCTTAGTCGAGTTGCTCTGCGCTATGGCATCGGCCTTGCGCAAGCCCTTCTCGTAGGCCTCCTGGTTGGCTCTTCGCTCTCGCTCCACCGCCTCGGCAGCCGCCTTAAGCGCCTCGACATCGGTACCCTTATCGTCCTTCAACTCCTCGCTCGAGGCGTTCTCGTTCGAAGCAAGGTTACGCACCGAACTCCAATCCATATCGCTCTGTTTCTTAGGCTGTTTCTTCTCGAGTTCGGCCTGCTCGATAAGCTCCATTGCGCTTAGATCGATATAGATAGTCTCCTCGCTCTTTCTTGTTGTACCGCCAATCTTTACCGAGACAAAGATGATGCAAATCAGAAGCATTGCGCTAATCGTAACGCAGAGACCTATACGGTTGTCGTAGATCCAATTTATAGGGTCTTCGTTGCGATTCTCAAACGGCAATCGCAACCTCTCTCGACGTGGAGATGGTTGTTTAGGTTTTTGGTTTACGCTATTATTCGACTGCTGTTCCATCGCTTTTTGTAAATTCGATTTGCAAAATTAACAATTTTAAGAAAAAAATACTATCTTTGTGATGATTATACTCACCATTTTGGCAAATTTTAGAAGATTATGTCGATAAAACAGAATACACTCGGTGCTCCGATAACTTTTTCGGGTAAAGGATTGCACACCGGAAAGCAGGTTACAATGACTGTCAGCCCTGCTCCTGAGAATCACGGAATCGTATTTCGTCGTATAGACATTGTAGGCGCACCTTCGGTGCCCGCACTCTGCGAATATGTAATTGACACCTCTCGTGGCACAACCATTGCACAGGGTGAGGCTCGAGTGAGCACCATCGAGCATATTATGTCGGCGCTCTGGACTCTCGGCGTGGACAACGCCTTGATCGATATCAACGCTCCCGAGACACCGATTATGGATGGCTCGGCTCGTGAGTATGCTGCCGAGATATTGCGTGTAGGCATCGTAGAGCAGTCGGCAAACCGTCGCTACTACGAGGTTACCGAGAAGCAGGTCTACGCCATTCCCGAGAAGGGTGTGATGTTGGCGATGTATCCGAGCGAGGACTACTCGGCGGCGGTACACATCGACTTCAACTCGAAGATTATCGGCAACCAATATGCTACATTCACTCCCGAGGATAACTATACCGAGAAGATTGCACCAAACCGCACCTTCGTATTCTTGCACGAGATCGAGATGTTGGCAGCCGCAGGCTTGGTTAAGGGTGGCGACGTAGACAACGCTATCGTTATCGTCGAGAACCCTGTTACCGAGGAGCAGTTGCAGCGCCTCTCTACCCTCTTCAACAAGAAGGATATCCGTGTTACAGGCGGTTATTTGAACAACCTCGAGCTTAGAGCAACTAACGAGATGGCTCGCCACAAGCTCTTAGACCTTCTCGGCGACTTCGCATTGCTCGGTATGCGCATCAAAGGTAGCGTTATGGCTACCCGTCCTGGTCACTACGCAAACACCGAGTTTATGAAGCAAATCTCGCACTCGATACGTCGTGAGGGTGTGAAGCCGCAATTCAAATACGATGTTCGCAAGGCTCCATTGTTCGACACCACCGACATCAAGCGAATGTTGCCTCATCGCTATCCGTTCTTGTTGATTGATAGAATCTACCGTATGGACGAGAACTCGATTTGCGGTATCAAGCAGGTTACAATCAACGAGCCATTCTTCCAGGGACACTTCCCTAACGAGCCTATTATGCCTGGCGTATTGATTGTCGAGGCTATGGCGCAGTGTAGCGCACTCTACGAGTTGAGCAAGGTGGAGGATCCAGAGAGCTACTCGACCTACTTCCTCCGCATCGACAACGTGCGTTTCCGTCATAAGATTACTCCAGGCGATACTATGCAGATTGAGTGCGTCTTGACCGAGCCGCCACGTCGCAATATCGCCAACGTGGAGTGTAAGGTCTTTGTCGGCGACACCCTCGCTTGCGAGGCCTCGATCGTTGCACAGATTGTAAAAAATAAATAGACGAGAGTTTTTTAGAGAGTAGTTAGG
>JAFYQY010000222.1 GCA_017559685.1 Alistipes sp. | reverse complement strand
GTCATATCGGGCATATTGATATCCACAAATATGAGGTCTATCTCATTCTTCTGTAACCACTCTTGCGCAGCTACAGCGCTACGGAAATTTGCTGCAAGCTCCAAAAAAGGAATCTTCGATATATAGCCCGAGATTTGGCGTAGTGCCAACGGCTCATCATCAATTGCGATACATCTCATTGCCATTCAACATTGGAATTTTAAGTGTCACACAATAGCTGTTTTGTTCCTTGTCGATATCGAGCGTATAGGCATCCTCGTAGATTAAATCGAGACGTTTACGCACATTCTCCAAGCCGATACCAGGGTTTTCGTTACGTCTATTCTCGCTCACGGAGTTCTCGAAACGACCTACAACGCAATTATCCTCGCACTTTATATCGATGCGGATGTAGGATTGTGCATTATAGCTCACACCGTGCTTGAAGGCGTTCTCGACAAAGACAATAAAGATAAGAGGTGGGACATCGACTCTACCGTGCAGCTGCTCGGGGTAGGTAAACGATATCTCCACATCCTCTGTATAGCGAATACGCATCAGTTCGATATAGTTTTTCAAGAACTTTATGTCGTCACGCAACGAAATAGAGTTACCACTCGTCTCGTAGACCACATAACGCATCATATCCGAGAGCTGAATAATCGCCTGCTTCGCAACATCTGTATCGATGTCGACCAAAGCGTGGATGTTGTTCAGCGTATTCATCAAGAAATGGGGATTAATCTGATGCTTAAGGTAGTACATCTCTGCCTGGATATTTTGGCGTTGCAGACGCTCAAAGTCCTCATCCTTCTGCATCCTCTCGTAGAAGGCACGAATACCATTGTTGGCAATAAACATAAGCGCTGCCGCCAACATATTACCCCACCACGGGAATACCGAGAGACTCATATGCTGCGCTTCGACAGCCTCACCGACCGTACCCATCGACAAAACAAAGGCGATATCGGAGCGCTCGTAGAGCTCCAAGAGCGAGAATACACCCACGATAAGCGCTATCGAGACGAGAACATCCGCCCAATAGAGTCCTTTGCGATAGAGATATCGATAGAGCAGGAAGTTGTTAACGACAAAGAGAAGATAGAACGGCATAATCTTCAACCACGCCACCAGAATGAGGGCGAAGTCCATAATCTTCTCGGACATAAGTCCCGCATTCATAAACGGCACGATAAACACGCTCACCCAAATGAAAAAGTAGAGCGCATTCTCGCCGATTACCTGTTTACGAATATTTATTCTCTTGTCGGTCATAACGAACACATCTTCTTGCAAAGTTAGGAATAAATTTGGTAAAAAACAAAGGGTTGTCCGAAAACAACCCTTCATTCTTTTTGTAAAGTGGTATTTTATACCAACTTCGAAATATCGTACAAGTAACGCTTGATAGATCGCTTCGGCGTCTTCTCGAACTCGTTAGGATATATAATAATCGAAGCCAAACGCTCGTAACCTGCAACCTGAGAGTTGAGAGTCTTGAGGTTTTCGTTCATAATCTCGTTCAACCTATCCTTGTCGATACTCTCCTTCTCGCAAAGTGCCCAATCAGGCACCACCAAGCCATAAAGCTTGCCACCATTCTCGAGCACAAGCGACTCGGCAACCAAAGGCAAGTTATTCAACTTATCCTCAATCTGCTCAGGATAGATATTTTGGCCTGTCTCGGTCAAAATCATCGTCTTGCAACGACCCTTGATATAGAGCGTACCATCCTCGTCGATAGTACCCATATCGCCTGTATGCAACCAACCATCCTTCTCCAAGACGGCCTCGGTATCCTTCTCGTTCTTGTAGTAACCCTGCATTACGCACTCACCCTTAACGAGAATCTCACCAGGGATATTCTGCTCATCCTCAGAGTCAATCTTAACCTCCAACATACCCTTCAAGTACTTACCGCACGAACGAATCTTAAACTCTGAAGGATCGACAGTTACGCTGATAAGCGGAGCGCACTCGGTCATACCGTAACCCACGATAATCGGGAAGTGGATAGACTTCAAAAAGGCCTCGGTCTCCTTGTTGATTGGAGCTCCACCGATGATGAACAACTCGACATTGCCACCGAACGAATCGAGCAACTTCTGGCGAATCTTCGCACGGATAAGTTCATTCAACAACGGTACCTTAATGGCTACGCTCAACGCACCCTCCTCCAACAATGGGAGAATCTGCTTGCGATATATCTTCTCCAATACGAGCGGCACCGAAGCGATAACATTCGGTTGCACCTTCTGCATAGCCTCGACCAACACCTTTGGTGTAGGCATCTTACCAAGCAAGTTGATATGACCACCCACAGCAAGCGGAGTCAAGAAATCAACGGTGCAACCATAGGCGTGTGCCAAAGGCAAGAATGCCAAAGTGCGACGACCCTTCGAGAAGTAGAAGTGATTCCCGTTACGAGGCTTCAAAGTCTTGATATAAGCCACGTTAGCGGTAAGGTTATTCACAGTAAGCATAACTCCTTTCGAGTAGCCTGTAGTACCCGATGTGTAGTTCAAAAGACAAAGGTGGTCATTTGGAACATCGGCATACTTAATGTCGTTTACGGTAAAACCATTCGGGTAGCGACGACGATAGTTCGCAGTCATACTATCCACACACTTTGTCAAGAGCCCCTCACGACGCTCGAACAACACGTGGTAGTCGGTGAGCGAGAACACGCCCTCGATATTTGGCAGAGCATCCTCGTCGAGACCCTCCCAGAACAAGTCGGTAAGAAACAACACACGACTCTCCGAGTGGTTTACGATGTGAGCGATATCGTTCGATGTGAAAGTCTGCATAATAGGCACGATAACTGCGCCGTAGGTCATTGTAGCGATATATACCGCACACCAACGAGGAGTATTGCGACCAACAAGGGCAATCTTGTCGCCCTGCTTGATGCCCGCCTCGTCGAACAATATATGGAGTTTGGCTATCTCCTTCGCAAAGCCATAGTACGAATAGCTCTCGCCCGAGAAATAGTCGGTAACGGCAGACATTTCACGATGCTCACGAAATGACTGCTCGTACATTTTTATAAGGTTTTCCTGTAGCATAATTTTCAGTTTTTTTAGAGGCGTTAGGGAGAACATCTCTCGCCTATTTAATTCCCATTCGCTTTACATCGTAGAGATAACGCTTAATAGAGCGCTTCGGAGTCTTTTCAAACTCGTCGAGGTGGATAGTAAGCGACACAAGACGCTCGTATGCAGCAACCTGATTGTTCAAGTTTTTGAGGTTTTCCTGCATAATCTCCTCCAACTTTGTCTTGTCGATACCCTCCTTCTCGCAATGGTCGAAATCAGGCACCACCAAACCGTAGAGTTTACCCTCGTTCTCCAACACGAGCGACTCCATCACGAGAGGCATATTATTCAACTTATCCTCGATCTGCTCAGGGTAGATATTTTGACCTGTCTCGGTCAAAATCATAGTCTTGCAACGACCCTTGATATATACCGTTCCGTCAGGGTCAATAATACCCATATCACCTGTGTGCATCCAGCCATCCGGCTCGAGCACAGCCTCGGTATCCTTCTGATTCTTGTAGTAGCCCTGCATAACCATCTCACCCTTCACGAGAATCTCACCAGGGATGTGCTGTGGATCTGACGACTCAATACGGATATCGAGATAGTCGCTCAAATACTTACCGCACGAGCCGAGCTTATACTCCTCAGGCTGCGGTGTTACACAGATAAGCGGAGCGCACTCAGTCATACCGTAACCCACGATGATTGGAAAGTGGATAGACTTCAAAAAGGCCTCGGTCTCCTTGTTCATTGGAGCACCACCCACGATAAACATCTCCAAGTTACCACCGAACGAAGCGAGCAACTTCTCCTTAATCTTGAGACGTACAATCTCATTTACCAAAGGCACCTTCATAGCGATGCTCAACGGGCCCTTCTCGAGCATAGGAGCAATCCGCTTGCGATATACCTTCTCCAAAACGAGAGGTACCGAACAGATAAGACTTGGCTGTACCTTACGCAAAGCCTCGACCAACACCTTTGGAGTAGGCATCTTGCCGAGAAGCGTGATGTGACCACCCGCTGCCAATGGAGCAAGGAAGTCGAATGCACAACCAAAGGCGTGTGCCAAAGGCAAGAATGCCAAAGTGCGACGACCCTTCTGGAACCAGAGCTGCTTGGTTGTGGTATTCACCTTATTTACAGCGTAATAAACATTGGCTGTAAGGTTGTTTACTGTGAGCATTACACCCTTTGAATAGCCTGTAGTACCCGATGTATAGCTCAACACCATAAGGCGGTCGTTCGGAACATCGGCATACTTGATATCATTCACGGTAAAGCCGTTCGAATAGCGCTTGCGATAGTTCTCGGTCATTGCATTCACAAACTTTGTGAGCTTGTTGCCATCACGCTCGTAGAGTGCGTGGTAGTCGGTAATCAAGAATACAGCCTCTACATTTGGAAGCGAATCCTCGTCGAGCCCCTCCCAATACGAATCGGTAAGGAACAACAAGCGGCTCTCCGAGTGGTTTACGATATGTGCGATATCATTCGATGTGAATGTCTGCATAATAGGCACGATAACTGCACCGTATGTGATGGTTGCGATGTAAACAACGCACCAACGAGGAGTATTACGGCCTACGAGAGCGATTTTGTCGCCCTGCTGAATGCCCGCCTCATCGAAGAGAAGGTGCAACTTCGCAATCTCCTTTGCGAAACCATAATATGAGTAGGTCTCGCCCGAGAAATAGTCGGTAACGGCAGACATTTCACGATTGTCTCGGAACGACTGCTCGTACATTTTAATCAAGTTTGCTTCTAACATAAATCTTTAAGTTTTAAGCCATTAGCTATTTATATCATTTTTATCTTTTTCCTCTGTAATGCCCAATTTTGAGGCTATCTCCGCACTGAAATATTTCCACATATCCATCTTCGACTCCGTGCCGTCGAGCAGTCGCCCCACATTCTTGCGGTGAGTCCAAACCAAAGCGATAGCCACAGCAAACGAAAATACGATAAACGAAATTGAGGTGTGATGTATTCCGTGACGGGCATAGATACTACCCGAGAATATCGACACAAAGATTGGAAAGGAACACCCCGCAACAATCGATGCAAGCGACACATAGTGCCATACTGCCAACACCGCAACCCACACCACAAAACAGAGCAGAGCGATATTTGGCTGGATGCCCGTAACGGCTCCGAGAACGGTTGCAACACCCTTGCCACCTCTGAAATTTGCGAAGACGGGGAAGATATGTCCTAAAACGACCACGAAGACCGCTAAAATTTTCAAATTTAATATCCACGCTTGCGAGGAAATTGCGGTGTCGTATTTAAGAAGCGAGAAGATTGAGACAGCCAAAAAGCCCTTCAAAAAATCGATAGCAAATACAGGGATAGCGGCACGTGTACCGAGTACACGCAACACGTTTGTTGTTCCTGCATTTTTACTGCCGTGCTCACGTACATCCACGCCGTAGTAGCGTTTTCCGATCCATACGGCGCTCGGAATCGAGCCCAGCAAGTATGCAATAATAAACAGAGTTACGATGCAATAGTAGGTTATAACCATATTGTTTTTATATCCCTATTTTGTGCAAATATAGTAAAAATTTCTTAACCTCCAAAAATTCCACACTCGAGTCGATGTTCAAAAAGTCGCATTTCGAAAGTAGTCACACAACCTTTTCAGAGAAAAAATTGTATATTTCTTGCAACAGCCTACATTTCTCGGAAAATTTTATTATATTTGCGAGTTAAAATGTCTATATAAGGTATATCAGGTATGGAGTGGAAAAAGCACTTATCGGTTTTGAAATCACCACAATGGTGGTGGTCTTGGGTTAAGATTGTTATAGGCTGTACGCTTTTGGCAACAGGCTATGTACTCTTCATCAGCCCTTACAAAATTGTTCCAGGCGGAGTGTACGGAGCAGGTATCGTACTGCACAACATCTTCCCAAGCATTCAGGTCGGAACATTTGGCTATATGTTCGATATCGTGCTTTTGGTATTGGCATTTATTGCATTTGGCCCTCGATTTGGCTCGAAGACCGTCTTTGCAGCATTGCTCACTCCGGGCTTGATGAACCTTATCACCTACCTTGTCTACCCTACACCTGAGGCTATTGCTTCGCTCGATCCGAAGTTGATGCTTGGCGGCGCATTGGACCTTTCGGGCGAGCACCTTATGCTTGCAACCATCATCGGAGCCGTAGTGCTCGGTATCGGTGTTGGTATCGTAGTCAAGGAGCAGGCAACAACCGGTGGTACCGACATCGTGGCTATGATGTTGCAAAAATATTGCAAAATGACCTTCTCGACAGGCGTACTTATTGCCGATTCGGCTGTAGTATTGGCAGGTTTGGTAGTTATCGGCTTCGGAGTCGGAGGCGTCGAGGCGGGCGGTTGGCTCTTGTCGCTCTACTCTCTCATCGCAATCTACATCTCGTCGAGAGTATTAGCATATATGCTCGACGGTGCTTCATACGATCGTATCATCTTCATCATCACAGAGCAACACAACGAGGAGTTCCGCAAGTTCATCCTTGAGGATTTGGAGCGCAGTGGTACCTACATCAAGTCGAGCGGTATGTACACCCAATCGGACAAGGAGATGATCTTCCTTGTAGTACCTCGTCACGAGTTGACCAAAGTACAGCGAGCTATTAAGGATTACGATCCAAAGGCGTTTATGGTTGTGGCAAACGCATACAACACCTATGGTGAGGGTTTCAAGCCAATGCCTGAGAAGCACGAGTTGGAGAATATGTAAAAGCGGAAAACTAACTATGAATTTAACATCATTGCGCCCTTTGCAGGGCGAAGGAAAGAAGATATTTATTGAGACCTACGGCTGTCAGATGAACTTCGGCGACAGCGAGATTGTGGTCTCGATTATGCAGGAGGAGGGCTACTTCTACACCGAGAAGATTGAGGAGGCCGACATCATCCTTATCAACACCTGCTCGGTGCGAGACAATGCCGAGCAACGCATTTGGGGAAGATTGAGCGAGATGCGTCGTTTGCGCCGCAAGAAGCCTACCCTATTGGTGGGCATCATCGGTTGTATGGCAGAGCGACTCAAGGAGGAGCTGCTCGCAAATGGAACAGGCG
>JAFYQY010000221.1 GCA_017559685.1 Alistipes sp. | reverse complement strand
TCGCTGCAACGCAGAACTACTACGAGGGTGGTTTCGAGCCAGGAACAGCTCCGTTCTACGGCTATATGACTGATGGTTTCAGCGGTAAGTTGGGTCACTTGAGTGGTATCTTGCGCTTCACTTTGGTCGCTACCGATGGTAATACCACACTCAAGGGTATGACCGTAACAGCAATGTCGGGTGCTATCGCAGGAGAGTTTGCGGTAGACTACACAAAGGGTAAGCTCACCGCATTGGAGGGTGCATCTTCGACCTTGGAGTACTCGTTTGGCGAGGGCTTGACTCTCTCGGCTGAGGGCAAGCAGTTCTTCTTGGTGTTGCCTTGTGGCGAGTATGGTATCTGCTCGGCAGAGTTGCGTACTACCGATAACCGTGTAATGGTTGTAAGCTTCAAGGCTTCAGGCTCGTCGGCTATCAAGGCAGGTGTTGTTCGTGAGTTCAATCCTGTAACATTTAAGTCGGGTGCACAATGTACCCTCACTCCGTTCAATAGCGAGGAGGATGAATTGGCAATCGATGAGAAGGCCTATGCAATAGCTCCGTCGACTTTCGAGGTAGACTACCTCGTTGTTAATAACGAGAAGGAGTTGATGTGGTTGTGCTACAATGGCGCAGTTGTAAACGGTACAACCTACAAGAAGGTGCGTATCGGCGAGAATATCGATATGGGCGTATTTAGCTTGCTCTCGCTTCCGTCGATGAAGCTCACAGCAGGCACCGAGATTGACGGTAACAACAAGACTATTACAGGCTTGAATATGGCTAAGGATGCTTCGTCTATCTTTGGCGACACGAATAATCTCAATATCCACGACCTCACACTCACCAACTGCTCGGTAAATACCACTTTGCAGACTGGTGCAGGTATCTTGGTAGGTATGGTTTCGGAGGGCTTGACCGTAAATAACGTAACCTTCAACAACTGCTCGGTTGTTGCTCCACGCAAGATTGGTTTGGTGGCAGGTGCTCTCCACACAGGTACCTTCAATATCTCGAACGTAACAGCTAATGGCGGTCTCGTCGAGACTTCGTACGTGTCGGGCAAGTCGGGCTTGGCAGGTGGCTTGGTTGGTTGCTTCGCAAAGAATGGCGACGGCGCAACCGTAAGCACTGCAACCTTTACCAACTGTACCGTTTCGACTACCGTTAAGTCGTATATGGAGGGTACAAACTACTTCTATGGTAAGATGGTAGGTCAGTTGGGTGGCTACAATGGCGACGAGAAACTCTACTTTGTAAATTGTAACGGTGCCGAGGCAACTCTCGTACCGATGTATGACCAGGGCGCAAAAGAGGCTCAGACCGCTGTGCTTTCGTTCTGCGAGGCACACCGTGCAGATTTCTGCCAGGCGGCGCTCACTTCGGCTACCGATAACCTCCTTGGTGGCGAGCGTTACTGCCGTGGCGAGGTCTACTTCGACGGCAAGCGCTTTGTTCCTGAGTGGGACGGTGTTCGTACTGCAACAATGATTACCGAGACCGTAGACGGCGTAACCGTTAACTACGTTTACTCGGCATTCGACCTTGCAAAGGCGCAGAGTCAGAGCTATGCTACTACAAAGAAGGTTGTATTCAAGGCCGATGTCGATATGGGTGCTAAGCCGTTTACTCCTATTACCTATATCTGCGACCTCGATGGCGAGAACCACTCAATCTACAACCTTAAGATTGATATTACTCAAAACGCATCGAAGAACTATGGTGCAGGCTTTATGGTTTACGCTTCGGCTAACCCAACAACACACAAGGATCTCACTTTCGTAAATGCAGACATCAGCTGTAAGCACGACGCTACTATCGCTCCGCTCGAGTATGGTAACACAGCCGACGGCGGTGCGGGTAACGCATACGCAGGTGTGCTCCTTTCGAGAACTTTGGGTAACGATAACGCCTATACCGTATCGAACGTTCACGTAGTGAATAGTAAGGTTAAGGGTGTTTGTAAGGTTGGTGGTTTGATTGGTAATATGACCAACACCAAGACTGGTGCAATCACTATCGACAACTGCTCGGTAGAGGGCTCAATTGTTGAGAACTACGACCCTAAGGTTGTGAACTACTACTCAATGGTTAAGACTATAGATGCCTCTTTCTTGAGCTTTGTTGCAGAGGGCTTGCAGTGGTGGTACACAGCTGGTGAGTGTGGCGGTCTTATCGGCTTCGTAAGCGCAAAGAGCGCAACCATCAGCAACTGCGCTGTGAAGAATACTCAGATTAACTGTACCGGCCAGGAGAATAAGACTGTTACGGTGAACATCTTCAATTCTTCGAATTATGTCGAAGGTGCTTATGCTTCGGGAAAGAGTACATTTATGCTTGCATATACAACCATCGCGGGTCGTCACGTAAATCAGTTTATCGGTGATCTCCGTTCGCAGCGTAGTGAGTCGCAGCAGGAGAATGGCACAGGTGAGTACACCACAAACATTACCAACTACACCGTATCGGGCAACAGCTATAACGGCGTTTCGGCAGATAGCACAAACGACTACAACCACAACTACGCTTCGGGTAAGTATTGCCCTGTTGTAGGCTGCGCTTACTATACAGGTGTTGATATGAAGATTATTGTTAATGTCCACGTGCAGCATTGTGCAGGAACTTTGACCTTTAATGAGAATGGTGGCTCATCAACAACCCTCACTGAGGCTATCGGTAGTGGTAGTAGTATGTCGTGGTTTGGTGGTGACGGCTCAACAGGTTCTGGTTATAGCTATTATCCGGCAGCCCCTGCAAACTAATAAAGGTGTCTAACACAACAAAAAAACTGCTCCAAATTGGGGCAGTTTTTTGTTATGGGTAATAAACTTATCCAAAATAGATACTTTTTAATACTTTTTTTATAAATTTGCATTTTGAAAGAGATTCTGTATAAATTATTAAAAATATATATAGTATATGCTTACACTACAACAATTGCGTGGCGATAAGGAGTTGGCAATTAAGAAACTTGCCAAGAAGGGCGTAGATGCTGCCCCTATTATCGCAAAGATTGAAGAGTTGGACGATGCTCGTAAGGCATTGCAGATGGAGTTGGATAACTGCCTCGCCGAGCAGAATAAGGCTGCCAAGGAGATTGGTATGCTTATGGGTCAGGGCAAGCGTGAGGAGGCCGAGGAGCGCAAGCAGCAGGTTGCGGCTTTGAAGGCAAAGTCGGCTGAGCTCGCAGCACAGCACGAGGAGACTTCGGCTGCTTTGCAGGCGCAGATCGTGTTGCTCCCTAACTTCCCTGCAGATATCGTTCCTGAGGGAAAGACCGCAGAGGAGAACCTCATCGTAAAGATCGACGAGAACTATTCTGAGTTGCCTGAGAACCCACTTCCACACTGGGAGTTGGCTAAGAAGTACGACATTATCGACTTCGACCTCGGCGTGAAGCTCACAGGTGCTGGCTTCCCTGTCTACAAGGGCAAGGGTGCTCGCTTGCAGCGTGCGCTTATCAACTACTTCCTCGACTACAACACAGCCGCAGGATACCAGGAGGTTGAGCCACCAGTAATGGTGAACGAGGCTTCGGGCTTCGGTACAGGTCAGTTGCCTGATAAGGAGGGACAGATGTACCACGCTACAGCCGACAACTTCTACCTCGTACCAACCGCTGAGGTGCCTGTAACAAATATCTTCCGTGATGTAATTCTCGACGAGAAGGAGTTCCCTGTGAAGATGACCGCCTACACCCCTTGCTTCCGTCGTGAGGCTGGCTCTTATGGTAAGGATGTACGCGGTCTTAACCG
>JAFYQY010000220.1 GCA_017559685.1 Alistipes sp. | reverse complement strand
GCTTTGGCAAAGGTTGGTCAGATGACCGAGCACCACTACGTAGGTGTAAACTGCGGTATTATGGACCAGTTTGCATCGGTATTCGGCAAGAAGGGCAACCTTATGCGTCTCGACTGCCGTTCGATGGAGTTCGAGTACTTCCCATTCGACCCACAGGGTTACAAGCTCTTGCTCGTAAACTCGGTTGTTAAGCACGAGTTGGTAGACTCACCATACAACAAGCGTCGTGAGTCGTGTGAGCGTGTAGCTAAGACTCTCGGTGTGGAGACTTTGCGTGACGCTGAGTTCGAGGACTTGGAGCGTGTAAAGGGCGAGATCTCGGAGGAGGACTACAAGCGTGCTAAGTACGTTATCGGCGAGAAGCAGCGTGTACTCGACGTTTGCGAGGCACTTGTTAAGGGCGACTACGAGACTGTTGGTGCTCGTATGTACCAGACCCACTGGGGTATGTCGAAGGACTACGAGGTATCGTGCGAGGAGCTCGACTTCTTGGCTGAGTTGGCAGAGAAGTGCGGTGTAACCGGCTCACGTATTATGGGTGGTGGCTTCGGCGGTTGTACTATCAACCTCGTTAAGGAGGAGCTGTACGACAACTTCGTAGCAACTGCAAAGAAGGAGTTCGCTGCTAAGTATGGCCACGAGCCAAAGATCTACGATGTAGTTATCTCGGACGGTTCACGCCGTTTGGAGTAATCTTACATAAGACCCAAAGAAAGGGACTGTCCAATCGGCAGTCCCTTATTTTTAGGATAAACTTAACGCAAAATCACCTTGTTAGGCGGCTTCTACTTTTCGAAGATACCCTTTGAGATTCCGTTGCGCATACGCACCAACCACTTCGCCTTCTGCGGGCGGAAAGTAAGTATGTAGAACAAAGCAAGCACCTTGGTGTAGCGACGCTTTGCCTTCTCATCAGCAAAAAGCTCTCGCTCGGTACCATACTTCTCGGCACGAAGACGCTTGCTTATACCTACACCATAAGACAACTCATCGAAATACTCCGACGTGAGTTTGCGATCGGCAATATGGTGGTATGCAATAGCGTGCGGAGTGTAGAATACTCTCTCGCCGAGGTCTCGGATACGATCAAACATATCATTCTCCTCGCCACCAAACAACACCTCGCCCTTGCGACCAAGGTTAGTATCGAAGTTGCCATAGAGGTTGAAAACCTCACGGTTGAAGGCCATATTACCACCCGTAGGTGTGATTTTGGTAGTTACTGTGACGATTTCATCGCCCAAATCGAATGGGTTGGCAATCATCTTCTCGGTGTAGTGCGACATCCACTTCGGACGCTTCGAGTCGTAGCACACCTTCAACACACCCGAACCAACAAAGGCTCCGTGGTTGCGGAAGAGGTCGATATATGCCGATACAAAACCTTCGTTTATGGTCTCATCGTCGTCAATAAAGGCTATAACTTGACCCTTCGACTCAGCAATACCACGATTACGAGCGTACGACAAGCCCTGCTGCGGCTCCTCGACAACTCTGATATTCAATTCAGGATGCGCCTCGACAAAAGCCGACACTCGTTCTGCGGTGTCGTCAGTCGAGTTGTTGTTCACCACCACGCACTCCCACGCTTTCTTGTCGTAGTCCTGCTTGGCTAGCGACTCGAGAGTACGCACCAACGATGTGGCGTTGTTATATGTTGATATAATAATTGACAATTCCATACCGCAAAGATAGTATTTTTTAGCATATTATTCGTTTTTGAAGCAGAAATATTTACCAAATATCTTTGCGGAGGGAGTTTTACCCTACAGCACTACAATTTTGCTCCTCAAGCGACTGCGCAGAGCAGTTGCGACGGAACGATGCAGGCGTTTCGTTGTATCGTTGCTTGAATAGCTTTATAAAGTGCGATATGTTGGCAAAGGCGCACTCGGCACCTATCTCCGAGACGGTGCGAGAGGTGGAGGAGAGCATTATCTTGGCACGATCGAGTCGCTGTTCGATTATCCAACGATGGGGCGGGGCGTTGAACAGACGCTTAAACTCCTTCTTGAATGAGGTGAGCGAGCGATTGGTCTGCTCGGCAAGCATCTCGACCGAGATATCGTTGAATATATTTTCGTATACGACATTCATAAAGTGGCCCGAGTCGGAGTCCGACGAGCGCAATACCTTGTGGCGAACGCATCCATCCTCCTCCGAGAGGAGCAGATAGATAAGCTCGTTTAGTTTTATGCGCTGACCAACATCGTTATGCAGCAACCCCGAGTTGCGAAGCGAGAGATCTATGCCTACGAAGAAGTTGCGCAGTGGCGTCGTCGCTTTGGCGTAAACAAAGTTGCGTGAGAAGCAACTCGAGCAGGAGTGGCGAGAGGAGAATGTGAGTCCAAAGTTTATGTTAAGCGAGAAGATAACCTGTTGCAAACGCTTAGCCGAGAGGTAGAATGTAACCTGCTCGAAACGACCATTCTCGCCCACGATATTCTCCTCGTAGTGAAAGCCCACGTCGAGCAGAAAGAGATTTCCCTCCTCGATAGCATAGGAGTAGTCGTTGCAATAGAGGTACTTTGTACCCGAGAGCACATAACCTATGGCTATACGAGATAGTGAGAGGGAGCGCACTCCAGAGTTCTCTCGCTCCGTAATCTTTACAACATCGGACATAAGGGCAGAGGTCGAAGTCGCATCAGTTTTGTAGTTCATAGTACGTTTTTTTATTTTGTGTAATTGTTCGACACAAATATATTCCAAAGTAAATATCCGATACCACTTTGTTGCCTTAACCACACAAAGTTGCGCCTAAACCCGCCATTTCGTGTCAAAGTCCCTCGATTTAGGGGCAAAATTAGGGAGTTGTAAAATTCTTTTATTATCTTTGTGGTGGGTAAAATGTTTTGTATGAAAGAGATTTCTATAGACTCACTTGACGGTTTGAAAGAGGTTGCCGAGGAGGTTATTTCGTCGCTCGACGGACGCAATATTGTAGCCTTTTGTGGCACTATGGGCGCAGGCAAAACCACCCTTATCAGCGCAATTATGGAGCACCTCGGCTCGGCCGATACGGTGACAAGTCCGACCTTCGCACTCGTCAATCAGTATGCGACGGCTACGGGCGAGGCGGTGCACCACTTCGACTTCTACCGCATCAACCGCATCGAGGAGGTGTTCGATATGGGATATGAGGAGTATTTCTACTCGGGCGAGTTGTGTTTGATCGAGTGGCCCGAACTTATCGAGGATCTTTTGCCCGAGGAGGCAATGGTTGTCCGCATTGAGGTTCTCTCCCCTACCGAGCGCAAATTTACCATCGCATAGATTATATATTATATAGGTATAGAAAAAGAGATAGACTTTTGAGGTCTATCTCTTTTTTTTATAGAGGCGTTAGGGACGTTAGGGGCGTTAGGGGCGTTAGAGGCGTTAGGGGCGTTAGAGACGTTAGGG
>JAFYQY010000219.1 GCA_017559685.1 Alistipes sp. | reverse complement strand
GTACTCCTTCTGCAACTTCGGATCTTTGATACGCAACATCTCGCGTTCCATAGCATCCATCTCGAGGCGAGCCTGCTTGGCGAGAGGGTAGACCTTCTTGACCATTCGTATCATCCTCGCATAACGCCTCATATCGGGTTTACGGGCATATTTACGAATCGGGAGAATATGCACTAACGGAATGGTGTCGCCATTGTCGATTGTCCACTCCTGATGCCAAAAGCCACGAGCGCGTCGTTGTGCCACAAGTGGCGACACAACAAAGAGAAGAAGCAGAAACGATATAAGCAGCCTTTTCATTATTCGGCAAAGACATCGATTTTACTGCGATTTGAAGAAACTTTTTTACCAAAAATATTGCTATTTCCGAAAAAATAGCATACCTTTGCCACCGCTTACGAGCAACGGATTGAGCTGTGGTGTAATGGTAACACAGCAGATTTTGGTTCTGTCGTTCTGGGTTCGAGTCCCGGCAGCTCAACTCACAAAGAGACTACTTCGGTAGTCTCTTTTTTTTATAGACCACCTAAAGCCATCCCATTTCATAGTATGTGACTATCATCTCGATATTTTTATCTCGCACTTCGGGGTCATACTCGAGTTTTAGGTTATTGCCAAACATCTTGGCAAACATCTGCCAAAAGCCAGCTACAAAACCGCCTCGAAAATCTTTAATTATCTGGAATGCAGTATGATCAGTCTCTCTATCTATCAACTTGAGCAATACCTTTCCCTCCGAGATTGTCATCTTGAGAATAATTGGCGAATAGCGCTTGACAAGATCCTTTTGAAGTTCTTTAGCTAACTTCTCCTGTTCCTTTTTATCTTTCACAGCAAGGAGTTGTTTCTCCATCTTATCCATCTCGACACGCACCTGCTTTGCCAGTGGATAACACTTCTTGACCATTCGTATAAGTCGCTGATAACGACGCATATCGGGTCTGCGAGCATATTTGCGAATAGGAAGAATATGCACTACAGGTATCGAGTCTCCATTCTCCACCCTCCACTCTTGTCGCCAGAAGCCACGCATACGACGCTGCGCCGTTAATCCCGACACAACGAACAGCACAAGCAAAATAGATATAAGAATGCGGCTCTTCATAATTCTTTGTGCAAATATAACGATTTGGTCGAAAAATTCATTACTTTTGCATCACAAAAAAGAGAGTATATATGAAAGAGGGAGCATCATTTACAGCAACTATGCGTGTAACGGCAGAGTCTACTGCCGAATATATCGGCTCGGGCGACTTGTCCGTATTGGCTACGCCTGCAATGTGTGCATTGATGGAGAATGCCGCAATGATGGCTGTTGCGCCACACTTGGAGGAGGGACAAACCACCGTAGGAACTGCACTCAACATCGAGCACATCAAGGCAACAAAAGTAGGCGATACCGTTACTGCGACTGCCGTTCTTACAGAGATTAACGGTCGTGAGCTAAAATTTAATATTGCGGCTCGTGACGAGGTTAGCCTCATAGGCGAAGGCACTCACACACGCTTTATCGTAAACCGAGAGAAGTTTATGGCTAAGCTGCAATAACACAACTCAAAAAAAAACAACAAAAAGGTGGTCTATAGACCACCTTTCTCTATTCTTAGGACATCGCTCTACTTCTTTGCGACAACCTGATGCTTACCTGCTGCGAGTATCAACACATCGCCCGACTGCTCGCCACACTCCAACTTAGAGTACCCCTTTGGCAGACGCACCTCGGCAGTTGTACCATTTGGCACCGAAAGCGCAATATTGAGCTGCTTACCACTCTTCTCAGCACGCATTTCGATATTTCCATAGACGGTTGGTACTGTAGTCTCAACAAAGTTGAGTTTGGCTAAATTAGGCTCAACCGAGAATTTTTCAAACTTAGGAGCAACAGGCTCGATACCTGCAATATGCTTCGAGAGAATAATCAAACCACCACCGCTCCAAGCGTGGTTATAAGTGCCGTGACCACTCTTATAGGTCATACCTCGACCACCGGTGTACTCCCAGCCCTCCCACAATGTGGTATAAGGAGCTGCAACCATCTCGCCAAATCGCTTCTCCATACGAGCCATTGCATCCTTGTAGTAGCCCATCTTACAGAGCGCCTCCAACACATATTTTTCCATATATGTGCTTGACTGATAGTGCTTTTTGAAGAAATTACGCATAGCCTCGTATCGCTCCTGCGGAACAAAGCCAGCCAACACAGCCATCGCCTGCACACGATCGTCAGGCTGATCGCTATATTCAGGCGTGCGATACTGCTGTAATTTCTCGTTCCAATAGCGCTTATTGAAGGCTCCAATCATCTTGTCGTAGTTCTGCTCAGCCATCATCGCATCGGTATTATGACCTGTCAAACGAGCTTGCTTAGCAAAGCCCTGCAAAGCGATAGCATACCAACACTGTTGCAACGCTTCCTGGTCGATATTGGAGCCCCAATCACCCCAGAACCAGCCACCTTTACGAAGGTCAACCAACTCTTTATTTGACGGATTCCATACATCAAATACATAGCGCTTTACACGGTCATATACATCGTCGATTGTTTTCTTGTCGCCTGTCTGCAAATAGTAGGTATAAAAACCATACTGGCCTACCGCTGCAAGCATCTGACAAGGCAACTCCTGCATAAACGACCCTGGAATTGGCGAGTAGATTGTGCCATCCTCTCGCTGATGATTCATCAACTCGTGAATAGCCTTACGAGTAAGCAAATGAGCACGCTCATCGAATACATATCCAGCCTGTCCAAGCTCGATTACAACATCGCCCCACCACTGACCACGCTCACGATCTGGACAGTCCATATATATATCACGCATATTTACATATAACGTGCGTTGTGCCTTCTGCCACAACTTGTTGCAGAACTCGTTATCACTCTTGAATGAACCTACAAAATCGGCATCATAGCCACTCTCTCGATACTTAACATCGAGCACCTCGACACCCTCGGGAATGAGATAGATAACATCGTGACCATTTGTCCAAATCGGAGTCTCAAACTCCTGCTCGCCCTCGCAAGCGATATATTCAGTATAGAACGCTCGAGCAGGGCCAATCCAATAATCGTCGGTATAGATTTTGATATGCTCGCCACCCTTTGCACGCACCTTGAAATATGGCGTAACCTGCGCATTGTACGGAAGCTTGCATACAAGCTCTCTACCCTGCCACTTTTGTCCCTCATAATCAAGGAGTTCGCTCCAACGGAAGAGTGGAATAGAGCGCTCCTGCAAACCACCCCAATCACTCTTCTCTCGAGCTACAACCACAGCTTTTGCCCACGACGAGGCGTCGATATTCTGTGTCAAATCAAGAGCCTTACGAGCATCATACGCCACATTCGCACCCGCTACACGATACTTTCTAAAACCCTGCAAATTGTGCTCCATTGGCGCTTGCCACATAGCATCGTAGCGCACTGCGCTCCACGACTCGTCACTCACGATATGATCACGCTTAGTCTTCAAATCGAAATACAAACCAGGTGTCGCAGACACTCTGTGACTAAAGGAGTTACGTGCATAGTACTGAACTAATACTTTAACCTCATTCTCTCCCTTGCGAAGGTTTGCTACATCGTGCAAAACATCGCAATAGCTATCCTTCGGCGTAGGGCCTCGCTTCAAACCGCCCTCACGCACTACGAGCTGATCGTTCACCCACAACCAATACTTCGTGTCGGCAGCAATTCGCAGAGTCACATCTGAGGTCGATTTCAACTCAAACTCTTTGTGAAAAAGTTGCCAATCACCATCGGCAATCGTCTCCGAAGTGGTGATAATTTGAGCCTCTTTGGTATCGGCCGAAGAGTCTAAAACATTTGCAATCGCAAAATACAGCAGAGCTGTAACGACCACAAAAAGAGCAAAAAATTTCTTCATTACAGTATCGTTTTTCTATTAATTTTGACAAATATAGCAATTATTTTAAAATATCGGGGTACACCCTACTAAAAATATGGATATTTTTACTATCTTCGCACCCTAATTAAGAGAATAAAAGCAGTTAATATATGTTTGAAAAACTTACAGACCGATTAGAGAGGTCATTCAAAATCTTAAAGGGACAGGGTCGCATTACCGAGATTAATGTTGCCGAGTCGCTCAAGGAGATTCGCCGTGCGTTGATCGACGCCGATGTTAATTACAAGGTTGCTAAGCAGTTTACCGACGATGTGAAGCAGAAGGCTCTCGGCCAGAACGTTCTCACAGCCGTTTCACCAGGTCAGATGATGACCAAGATTGTGCGTGACGAGTTGGCACAGTTGATGGGTGGCGAGGCTACCAACATCAAACTCGAGGGCAATCCTGCCGTTATCCTCATCGCAGGTTTGCAGGGTTCAGGTAAGACAACATTCTCGGGTAAGCTAGCAGCTCACATCAAGAGCACAAAGGGTCGTCAGGTATTGCTCGTTGCAGGTGACGTATACCGACCTGCCGCTATCGACCAGTTGAAGATTCTGGGCGAGCAAATTGGCGTACCTGTATACACCGAGCCAGGCAACCAAAACCATGTTGAGATTGCTGAGAACGCAATCAAACACGCTCGTCAGAATAGCTACAATGTGGTTATCGTCGACACCGCAGGTCGTTTGGCTGTAGACGAGGCGATGATGCAGGAGATCACCAATATCAAGGCTACAGTAAACCCTTGCGAGACCCTATTTGTAGTGGACTCGATGACAGGTCAGGATGCTGTAAACACTGCTCGTGAGTTCAACGAGCGTCTCGATTTCGACGGCGTAGTATTGACAAAGTTGGATGGTGACACCCGTGGTGGTGCCGCTATTTCGATTCGTTCGGTAGTAAACAAACCTTTGAAGTTCATCTCGAGCGGAGAGAAGATGGACACCTTGCAGGTGTTCCACCCAGAGCGTATGGCCGACCGTATTCTCGGTATGGGTGACGTCGTATCGCTCGTAGAGCGTGCTCAGCAGCAATACGACGAGGCTGAGGCTCGCAAGCTCACAAAGAAGATTGCTACTAACAAGTTCGATTTCAACGACTTCCTCTCGCAAATCAACCAACTCAAGAAGCTCGGCAACCTCAAAGATGTTGCTTCGATGATTCCTGGTATGGGCAAGATGTTGCGTGACGTGGAGATTGGTGACGACATCTTCAAGCAGACCGAGGCTATTATCGGCTCAATGACTCCACTCGAGCGTGAGAAGCCTGAGATTATCAACGCCCGTCGTCGTGAGCGTATCGCAAAAGGTTCGGGTACTACCCTTGCCGACGTGAACAAGCTGATGAAGCAGTTCGAGGATATGCGCAAGATGATGAAGATGGTAACAGGTGGCAAGCTCAAGATGCCTCGCAATATGATGGGTGTGCGCCGATAATATCTTAATATAGAGATAGTGCGAGAGACGAGAGGCAAGAGCTTTTCGTCTCTCTTTTTACTCTCAAAATTGCAGATTTTTAATTTTTAATTAAAAAAGTCTCGTCTTTTTATTATCTTTGCGCTTTAAACTATATAAAAAGAGTATGCACAAGAGTG
>JAFYQY010000218.1 GCA_017559685.1 Alistipes sp. | reverse complement strand
AGCGTGCGGTCGAGAGATTGGAGGAGGCGGTTGCCAAGAACCAGAAGATTATGGTCTATGGCGACTACGACGTAGATGGCACAACTGCCGTTGCGCTCGTATATAAATTTCTCCGTCACATCGGACACAACAATCTGATGTTCTACATCCCTGACCGCTATACCGAAGGTTACGGTATTTCGAAGAGGGGTATCGACATTGCCGCTAAGAAGGGAGTGAAGCTTGTAATCGCTCTCGATTGCGGTATTAAGGCTGTCGAGAAGGTGGACTATGCAACACAAAGAGGAGTGGATTTCATTATCTGCGACCATCATCTTCCAGCCGAGGAGATTCCTCGTGCTGTAGCTGTTCTCGATCCGAAGCGCAACGACTGCAACTATCCTTTCGATGAGTTGTCGGGTTGCGGCGTCGGCTTTAAGTTGGTGCAAGCCTATTCTCAGAAACACAACATTCCGTTTAGCGAGATCGAGCAATTCCTCGACTTGTTGGCGTTGAGTATCGCCTCGGATATCGTGGCCTTGACCGATGAAAATCGTATCTTGGCTCACTATGGCCTCAAGCGATTGAATACCCAGCCGTCGGAGGGACTCTCTTCGATTATTCGCATCTGCGGTTTGGAGGGTCAGAATATCACTATCGACGACATCGTCTTTAAGATTGGCCCTCGTATCAACGCTGCGGGACGTATGCGTATGGACGAGTACCCCGAGGAGTCACTCCCATCGGGTGGCTATGCGGCTGTTAAGTTGCTCGTAGAGGGCGACGAGGAGGCTGCGCACGAACTCGGTAAGGGTATCGACAACTACAACCAGGATCGTAAGAAGGAGGATCGCTCCGTAACGATCGAGGCGCACGAGTTGGTGGAGAACGATCCACAACTCAAGGGCCAAAAGAGCATCGTGATATACAACCCGAGCTGGATGAAGGGTATTGTGGGTATCGTGGCATCACGCCTTATCGAGACCTACTATCGCCCAACCGTAGTCCTTACACAGAGCAATGGCTTCGTTACGGGCTCGGCTCGCTCGATTGCGGGCTTTGACCTCTATCAGGCTGTAGAGTCGTGCTCCGACCTCTTGGAGAATTTCGGTGGCCATATGTACGCCGCAGGTCTCACTATGAAGCCTGAGAATGTCGAGGAGTTCAAGCGTCGCTTCAACCAATATGTCGAGGATAATATCGACCAGAAGAGCCTTATTCCACAGGTCGAGATCGATAGCTTGCTCTCGTTCTCGGATATTACGCCAAACTTCTTCCGTGAGCTTAATCGCTTCCAGCCGTTTGGCCCTGGTAACAACCTGCCGATCTTTGCGTCGGAACAGTGCGTGAATAATGGCGATGCTAAGTTGGTGGGTGCCGATGCCGAGCACTTGCGAATGGACTTGACACAGCGTTCAGCACCGTCTGCCCGAATGCAGACTATTGCCTTCCAGCAACCAACCCACTACGATTGGGTGCGTTCTGGCAAGCCTATCGATATCTGTTATCAGATTATCGAGAACAACTATCGTGGAAAGTCGTTGCTTCAACTTCGCATCAAAGACATAAAAACGAACTTTTAATCAGCGATAGCTGCGTTGTACTGCGATAAATCGCTCCTCACATACGTCAAAGTATGCTGCGGGGCGATTTTCTTGTGCGCCTTGCTCTCATCTGCTTAAAACGCCGTTTTGGGGTGTGTTAAAGAGTGTTGCTGGGGCGATAGATAGGGTGGTGTAGGAGATTAAAATGGGGTTAGATGAAATAATTTTTGCAGAAAAGTTTGCAGAATAAAAAAAATACACTACCTTTGCAGTCGCAAAACCGATAAGGTTGCGCAAAAAAATGTTGGT
>JAFYQY010000217.1 GCA_017559685.1 Alistipes sp. | reverse complement strand
GCATTTAATGGCATTCGGGCTTACAGCCCTTAATGGCATTTAATGACAGCGCACTCCAAAGGAGTGCTTAATAACAGGCGCTTTGCCATTCAGTGAGTGTAACGAGCGCATGTCATTCATTGTCATTCAGCGACCAACGGGAGCGCATGCCATTTTGCTGCGCCAAATAAAAGCAAAAGAATTTATGGACAAACTAGAACAATACATCAGCGATATGTCCTCTCCACAGGGCGATTTGTTGCACGAGTTGGAGCGTGAGACCTACTTGCGTGTGATTAACCCACGAATGATTTCGGGACATATTCAGGGTAAAACCCTCGAGATGCTTGTGCGTATGCTTCGCCCAAGGCGAATTCTCGAAATAGGCACCTTTACGGGCTATTCGGCACTCTCGATGGCTGCAGGCTTGGAGGAGGGTGCATTTATCGACACTTGCGAGGTTGACGACGAGTTGGAGATGATTGCAGCCGACTTTTTCGAGCGTAGCGGTCTCGGCGACAAGATTCGTCAGCACATCGGCTCGGCACTCGAGATTGCACCAAAGCTAGGTGAGCAGTACGACCTCGTATTTATCGATGGCGACAAACGAGAGTACACCGCCTACTATGAGATGTTGTTCGAGCACAACCTCGTACACAGCAACTCGTTCATTTTGGCAGATAATATCCTCTGGTACGGCAAGGTTGTCGAGGAGGTCGCTCGCAAGGATAAGCAGACGCAGGAGATCATCGCCTTCAACGACTATGTTCGCAACGACAGTAGGGTAGAGAATGTGATTTTGCCACTGCGAGACGGTATAAATCTTATCCGTGTAAAGTAAGCACACCGCACCAAAAACAATATAGGCACCTTCAATCGAGGGTGCCTATATTATTTATAAGTATAAGACTACTTTGTGTAGCGAGCCTTGATATTGTCAGTAGCCTTCTTCAAAAGCTCAGTAGGGCAGCACAAAGTAATACGAACATATCGCTTACCCTCAGTACCGAAGATACCACCAGGAGTGAGGAATACGTCGCACTTCTCCATTACGTCGTCCGAGAAGTCGTATCCATCGCCCTCGAAGTCAGCTGGAATCTCAGCCCAGATAAACAAACCTGCCTGATTTGGCTGGTAGGTACATCCGAGTGCATCGAGCAACTCCATTCCCTGCTTCTCACGCTCACGGTAGATAGCATTCAACTCAGTGAACCACTCCTCGCCCAATGCGAGAGCGGTCTCGGCAGCAGCCTGAACAGGGTAGAACATACCCGAGTCCATATTCGACTTGAAGGTCAAGATAGAGTTGATCCACTCCTCCTTACCGATGATAACGCCTACACGCCATCCTGCCATCGAGTGACCCTTCGACAACGAGTTCATCTCCATAGCCACATCCTTTGCGCCCTCGATTGCGAGGATACTCATAGGCTTGTCGTTGTTACGGATGAACGAGTATGGGTTGTCGTGAATAACGAGAATGTTGTGCTTGCGACCGAATGCAACGATCTCCTCGAACAACTCCTTGGTTGGAGTCTGACCTGTTGGCATACCAGGGAAGTTAGCAAACATAATCTTCACACCCTCGACGCCTGCAGCCTCGATAGCTGCAAAGTCAGGCTTGAAGCCATTCTCTTTGTTGAGCGAATATGGGAGCATCACACCGCCTGTCATAGTCACAGCAGCCTTGTATGCAGCGTAACCAGGGTTTGGCACGAGCACCTTGTCGCCAGGGTTGACGAAGGTCTGGCAGATGTGCATAATTCCCTCCTTCGAGCCGATAAGAGGCAATACCTCGGTGTTGTAGTTAACCTCTACACCGTACCACTTGCCGTACCAATCTGCGAATGCCTTACGCAATACAGGCTCGCCCTTGAACGACATATACTTGTGAACATCGGGGCGGAGAGCCTCCTGCGAAAGACGCTCAATAACCGATGGGTGTGGCGGGAGGTCTGGGCTACCCATAGCCAACTTAATAATCTGACGACCTGTAGTCGCCTCAATCTCTGCGATCTCACGGAGACGGCGTGAGAAGTAGTACTCGCCTGTTCCGTCCATACGATGCGCACGCTCGATAGTAACTTTGCTCATAGTGTTATGTTCTATTTTTTTGAAATTCCGAATGCACAAAGGTAGAAAATTTTAATTAAAAATTAAACATTAAAAATCAACAATATTTTCACATTTCCGCTCTTTTTGTTATTTTTGCAAAAAATAAGGAAACAATATGGAAATTGTAAAATTTGTATTCAATCCTATTCAGGAAAATACATATATTGTCTGGGACGAAACCAAGGAGTGTATCATTGTCGATGCAGGCAATCTTTCGGCTCGTGAGGATAGAGTATTGGCCGATTTTATCGAGGACCAGGGCTTGAAGCCCGTATTGGCTATAAATACCCACTGCCACTTCGATCATATTCTCGGTGTGGAGTTTGTGCGCTCGACCTACGGCGCAAAGTTCGCAGCTTCGTCGGCCGACAACGCCATTATGCTCGGCTCGAGAGAGCACTGCGCAATGTTCGGACTCGAGGTTGGCGAGTTGCCTGCAACTATCGATATCGACCTCGCTTCGACCGAGGAGATTCACTTCGGCAATAGCTCCTTGCGTGTGATTCCTACTCCAGGCCACACTCCAGGCGGCGTTTCGCTCTATCACGAAGCGTCGAAATCGCTCTTTACGGGCGATACTCTCTTCCGTGAGAGCATTGGCCGTACCGACCTTCCAGGTGGCGACTATCCAACGATTATGAACTCTATCGTGAAGCAGATTTTGCCTTTGGGCGACGAGGTTGTTATCTATCCTGGCCACAGCGACAAGAGCAATATCGGCCACGAATCATTGTATAACCCATTCGTTGTCGAGGTACTTAATAACGAGGTGAACCTGAATTAAGAGAGTAGATAGTAATTAGTAGAGAGTAGTTTTTTCTCTCAGATTAAAAAGCTAACGGCAAATAGCTAATAGCTAAAGCTTAAAAATTATGAGAATAGATATTTTAACAGTTGTACCCGAGTTGCTTGTGTCGCCTCTGAACGAGTCGATCCTCAAGCGTGCACAGGAGGGAGGTTTTGCCGAGATTCATATTCACAATATCCGTGACTACTCGGAGGATAAACACCATAAGGTCGATGACTACCCATTCGGTGGCGAGGCTGGTATGGTTATGAAGATTGAGCCGGTATTCCGCTGTATCGAGAAACTCAAGAGCGAGCGCCACTACGACGAGATTATCTTCACTTCGCCCGACGGCATCCGCTACGATCAGCACGAGGCAAACCGCCTCTCGACACTCGAGAATATCATCATTCTCTGCGGTCACTACAAGGGCATCGACTTCCGCATCCGTGAGCACCTTATCACCCGTGAGATCTCGGTTGGAGACTACGTTTTGACGGGTGGCGAGCTTGCAGCGGCGATTATCACCGACTCGGTGGTGCGCCTTTTGCCTGGCGCTATTGGCGACGAGGCTTCGGCATTGACCGACTGCTTCCAGGACGACTTGCTCGCACCGCCTGTCTACACTCGCCCTGCGGAGTTCAACGGCTGGAAGGTGCCAGATGTATTGCTCTCGGGCAACTTTGCCGAGATAGCCAAGTGGCAAGACGAGCAGGCGTATGCCCGCACCAAGGCTCTTCGCCCCGATTTGCTCGAGTAATTTTTAATTTTGCATTTTTAATTTTTAATTCACAATGAAACATTTCATTGTCTCAGGTGAGCCGTCGGGCGATTTGCACGGAAGCAATCTGATGCGTGGTTTGCAGGCAGAGGATTCCGAGGCACAGTTCCGCTTTTGGGGTGGCGATAAAATGGCAGAGGTAGGTGGCGCCGAGAACTTGGCGAAGCACTACCGTGAACTCTCATTTTTCGGCATTGCACAGGTGTTGCGCAACCTGAAGACAATCTTCGGACAAATCGACGAGTGCAAGCGTGATATCAAGGCGTACAATCCTGATGTTGTGATACTTATCGACTATCCGAGCTTCAATATGCGCATTGCCAAGTGGGCGAAGGAGCACGGCATAAAGGTATACTACTACATCGCTCCGAAGGTGTGGGCGTGGAAGGAATGGCGAGTAAAATCTATCCGCAAATATGTGGACAGACTCTACACAATTTTCCCATTCGAGACCAAATATTTCCGTTCGAAAGGTATCGAGCCGATATTCTGTGGTAACCCACTCTGTGACTCGATAGCGCAATACAAGGCGCAAATGTCGTCACGTGAGGAGTTTTTGAAGGAGTGCAACCTCGATGAGCGCCCAATCGTGGCGTTGTTGGCTGGCAGCCGTCGCTCAGAGATTAAGGATAACCTTGCCGATATGGTGGCTATTTCGAAGAACTTCCCAGAGTATCAGTTCGTTGTGGCGGCTGTGCCGTGGATTGAGAAGGAGTTGTACGACAAGATTTTGGCCAATACAGGCGTTAAATTTGTCTGCAACAAGACCTATGACACACTTATTTACGCCGAGACTGCCATTGTAACTTCGGGCACAGCGACGCTCGAGACTGCGCTTATAGGTACTCCCGAGATAGTGATGTATCACATACCAAAGCTCTACGAGTGGTTGCGACCTATCGTGCTGAAGATTCCCTATATCTCGCTCGTAAACATCAATCTCAACCGTGAGTGCGTGCGTGAGATTGTCGTAAATAAGATTGATGTAGAGACGGTTAGCGAGGAGTTGCGTTCGATTATGGAGGGTGGCTCCAAGCGTGCGAAGATGCAGGCCGACTTCGCAGAATTACAGGAAATGATGGGTGGCGAAGGCTCGAGCCATCGTGTCGCCCAAGATATAGTTAAATCATTGAGTTAAATGAAGATAGTATGTATATATAACGCCCTCTCGAGTGGCGAAGATTTGTGGCTTACCGAGCGCTCTGATTCGTCGGTTTTGCGCAATAATGACAACTTCTATATGCCGAATTTCTCGAGCAAGATGGAGTGTACGGTGGGCTATATGTTGCGTGTTACACGCCTAGCGAAGTGTATGACCGAGAAGTTTGCTCCTCGTTGCTACGACGCTGTGGGTGTGGCTGCAGCATTCGTTGCACAGGACGTCGTGGAGCGTAATTGCTCGCTCGGCAGACCTTGCGACGAGGCATACTGCTTTGATAAGTCTATTGCTCTTTCGCCAGAGTCGGTTACATCCGATGCAGTAGGCGAAGGCTTGCTTGATATAAAGATTGGTAACTCGCAGTGTAGCACCAAGTTGAGCGATATCAAAATTTCGCTCGATAAGGCTTTAGCAAAGGCTTCGGAGTTGCTCACTTTGAAGATGGGCGATATCGTCTACATCGCAGCTACAGAGCCCCTAAAACCGCAAATTGGCGACAATATCCAAGTGTCGCTCAATGGGGTAGAGTTACTCAATTTCGAGGTTAAATAGTCCTCAAATTAGACCAAAAAGAGAATCATCAACTGCGCAATAATCACACGCAGGAACATCGCCAACGGATATACGGTGGCGTAGCTAATCGCAGGCATATCGCTACCGGCCAACGAGTTAGCATAATTCAGCGCAATAGGGTTGGTCATACTTCCCGAGAGCATTCCCATAATAGAGAAGAAGTCCATCTTATAGCGGAAGCGAGCGTAGATACCCACAATCAACAACGGCAAAATCGCAATAATCAAGGCGTACAACAGCCAGATGTAACCACCGTCGAGAACTGCATTCACAAAACCATTTCCCGAAGCGAGTCCGACCGACGCAAGGAACATCGCCAAACCCACCTCACGGAGCATAAGGTTAGCACTCAGCGTAGTATAAGTAATTAAGTGCCAATGCGTTCCAAAGCGACCAATAACAATCGCCATCAACATCGGGCCTGCAGCCAAACCGAGTTTAATAGGTTGTGAAGCGTCAATCAAAGGTATCGAGCCGACCAAAACGCCAAGTGCAATACCGAGAAAGAGCGTAAAGATATGCGGCTCGTGCAACTTCTTGAGTGAGTTACCAAGCAACTTCGACACTTCGTTTATCGCCTCCTCCGAGCCTACAACCATCACTTTATCACCGAGTTGCAACTCCATACCCTGGTGCGGAATAATATCAACACCAGCACGGTTTACACGTGTGATATTGATACCATACTTCGTACGAAGGCGCAAGTCCACAAACCGCTTGCCGTTGATATTCGGCTGTGTAACCACAATGCGACGAGACACGAGCTGACCTTCGAACTCGCCCCACTCCTTCTCGAGCATCTCGATTTCGTTACCCAAGAAGGCCAAAATAGCATCCTTATCCTCGACGCTACTAACCACGAAGATTTTGTCGCCACAGTAGATTTTGCTCGATGAATCGGCAATGAAAGCCTCGTTATTACCGTGTGAGATACGGGAGATAACAAACTGACGAGCAATAATTTGGCGGATTTCACCCACACTCTTGCCATCCAACTGCTTATTACTTACCTCGATAGAGTATTTGGCAGCGAACTTATTTCCACCCATTCGTTTTTCAGCCTCGATTCGCTCCTTATCCACATCGATGCGCAACATCTTTCGCAACAACATAAAGGCGATGATAACCGCCACAACGCCAATAGGGTAGGCTACCGCAAAACTCATCGGGATAGACTTGTCATCGATGCCCGTAATATCGAGGTAGGTCTGCTGTGTCGCACCCATTGCTGGGGTGTTTGCCACAGCGCCATCCATTGTGCCGACCATTGTCTGCAGCGGAGTGTCGGTAGCAAGGAAGAGCAGATATGCCACAACACCACCAAAGAGCATCGTCAAAATAGATAGCCACATCAGTCGCAAACCACCGTGACGGAGCGATGAGAAGAATGAAGGGCCAATCTGCAAACCTATGGAGAATACGAAGAGTGTCAATCCGAAATCTCGCACAAAGTTGAGCGTATCGGTATGGAGACTCATTCCGAAGTGGCTCGCCACGATACCCACAAAGAGTACCCAGGTGGCGCCAAGCGAGATACCACCGATCTTGACTTTCGCCAACAGCGTACCGATGGCAATTACCACTGCCAACACAAATATCGAGTGCGCAATGCCCTCTCCGAAAACGAATTGTTCGATAAACTCCATAGTTGCAAAAGTTTCGGGGCAAATATAATAAAAAGACGAGAGACGAGAGACGAGAGATGAGAGAAATTTTGCAATTTGCGAAATAATGTGCTATATTTGTGGTGCAATCGCAAGATTGCAGACATATTATTAGTGAAAGTGTTTCGCTAATCCTTGACAATAAAATTTGGCGATTTTAAGACAACAAGGGTTACAATACAAACACTCATTACCGTGTATGGATATATCTCTCTCGATATATACCACTCGGTGTGAGGTATTGTTTATTTGTTGTCGGGCTACGCCAAATGCCTATTGTCAGATAAACGAACTGCCTCACACTTTCTTTTTATACTAACCGCACATTCGGGGTAGGTGGGCAAAACAAGTAAAGCTATGCATTAGAAGGTAGAAAGACTTATTAATTCAGCAAAAGAAAAAGACAAAAAAGTAAAAGATAATAATGTAAGAGCATTACTCGACAGACTTGGCTTGTATGAAGAAGATAGAGTTGAAAATCCTTGTGATGGTTACGACCGAAAGGCTTATATGCAACAGCAGGGAGAATTCTTTTATTATAAGAAAAGGTACATTGATATATCCGATGAAGAATACGAGCAACTAATGAGGTATTATCCTCTAGTTGAATCAAACACTCAAAAAGCTGAATCAAATGTGCAAGAAGAGGACAACGGAGAAAATTATATCGTAAAATTTGCTAAGGTTTGGTTAATTGTACTTATAGCTATTGCTATCATCACATGCATAGTAGGTATGGTTGTAAGTAATGAACTTTTTGGATTTAATTGGTTGAAGTTTTTGTATTATCTACTCGGAAGTTCATTAACAGCTCTTGCAGGTTTCTTCGTGTATTTTACAACACAGGTATTTGCGAATATATCTCGCAAATCTTCTGCCATTTATCAACTATTGAAGCCTCGTGAATAGCATTTGCTATATCGTAACAATACCAACCATCAAGTGAGTATAGGGAATTTAATGAGATTAGGGAGAATAGCATTTCGCTAAACTCCCTAATTTCTCTAATCTCACTAAAAAACCAATGGCTAATGGCCAAAGTCTTATATTCCCGCTATCTTCTTGATTTCGTTGAGTTTATTGAGTGCCTCAAGCGGAGTGAGCGAGTTGATATCAATACCCTTGATTTGGTCACGAATCTGAATCAAGACAGGGTCGTCGAGCTGGAACATCGACAACTGCACATCAGCTGGTCGTGCCGACTCTGCGACCTCAGCCACGCCCTGAGACGAAGCCTTTTTACCTCGCTTGCGAAGGTCGGTCTTAGGCACCATATCGCTATTGCCATACGCCTTCTCCAATGCGCCCAAAATCGCTGTAGCTCGTTCCACAATCGTTGCAGGCATACCAGCCAACTGCGCCACGTGGATACCAAACGAGTGCTCGGTACCGCCACGCTCCAACTTGCGGAGAAATACCACCGTGCCGTCAATCTCCTTAACCGAGACGTGGAAATTCTTCACACGCTCGCACACCTGCTCCATATCGTTGAGCTCGTGGTAGTG
>JAFYQY010000216.1 GCA_017559685.1 Alistipes sp. | reverse complement strand
CACTAAAAAAACAACCAAAGAAAGAGATCGTATAAACTAAGTAGCAGAGAATTCGCACAAGGCTACTATCACTGCTACTATAGGAGATTTCATCTCTCTTTTTTCTATTCTCTCTAACGAACAGAGCGAACTGCGATTTGTTTAAGGCGGAAATCCAACCGCCATAAGCTATGGAAGGCAAACAAAGCGGAAGCCAATGTTGTTGTTACGATTCGACGGACTGTTGTTGTTACGATTCGGAACACGACAGTTCTTAGCGTTGTTGTTCCAACTACCACCACGGAGTACACGATTGCTGCCAACTTCCTTTAACCGCCTTCCGCATAACTTTCACACAACCGCTTTCTCAAGCTTAGAGTTTGTGCTTTATCGGCAAATGCAAATAGGGGTTGAATGTGTTGTAGATAAGTATTTTCATTCCACTTCCCACTCTCTAACATCGAGTTATAACTATAGAATTTTTTGACCAAGCGCAGTTTACTACGTCTATTAAGTAGCAGACGATGTGGCAACAATCTATAGCCAAGAAACGAGACTCCACTATTCACGTTGCTAACCTGCGCAGGCTTTAAGCTAAGATGTAGATTATCTGCGAGATAAGCCTCGACATTTGATACGATGGCTCGCAACTCACTGCGGTCGTCGGCAAATAGCAACATATCATCCATATATCGCACATATACAGGCACACGCAAAACTTCTTTAACATAGTGATCGAGTGCCGAAAGATAGTAATTCGCAAAGTATTGGCTCGTCAGATTTCCGATTGGAATACCCACATTGGGCAAAACCTCATACGAATCTATTATACTACCAAAAAGTTGCAATAGTTCTCTATCCTTGAACAATCTCGCCAACTTATTTTTTAACACATCGTGATTTATCGAGTCGAAATACTTTCGTACATCGAGCTTGGCAACATATCGATATTTGAGCATCGCACCACGCGCTCTATCAATGGCTGCATAAACACCCTTACCCTCTCGAGTAGCATAGGTATCAAATATAAGATGTCTTTCGAATCGCTCTTTGCACACATTCATCACTGCGTGGTGTACAATTCGTTCTTCGAACGAGGCTGCGCAAATTGTACGTTTCTTGGGGTCAAAAATCTCGAAGTAGTGATAGTTGCCTACCCTTAAAGTTCCATTGATTATTCGTTCGCGTAGGCTCTGAAGATTCTCGGTAATATTGAGCGAATAATCAACTACATCACGTTTACACTGCTTGCCACGTCGAGCTTTGCAGAAGGCAAGCATAAGATTATCCATCTCGGCAATGGCGGGCATAAGGTTGCCTACACGCTTCATTCTGATAGGTTGTTATACATTTCGCAAAGCAGATTGCCATACTTTGCAACACGCTTGTCGCCAATACCTGTTATCTTTTTCATCAACGAACTCTCAACAGAAGGCATTTGAGCAATTTGAGCCAACTCAGCATCAGTAAACACAGCATATGCAGGAACTGCTTCGTCTGCAGCAAGCTGTTTGCGAATTGCTCTGAGTTTAGAGAATTTCTCAAAATCCTCAGCGTTCAACACCTCCTTATAATCGATTTTGTCACGTTTTTCGAACTGAACGCCCGACTGTTGCGCATTTGGCTGTTGAAGGTATGTTATACAGAGCGACCAATGACCTACATTATCCGACGACACATAGAACTGCTTGTCGATGTCGACAACCTTGTGTCCTCGGATAAACTTATTCACTATTTCTAACTCTTGCTCGGGAGCCGATGCAAGGATATCAAATATTTTTAGTTGCATATAATTATTTTTTTTGCCATTTGCATCACTCGCAGGTCTTGTTCCACTTGACCTGCTCGCCATCTGCAAATGGCCGCCTTAAACTATGGAAGGCAAACAAAGCGGAAGCCAATGATGCCGTTACGATTCGACGGACCGCTGCTGTACCGATTCGGAACACGACAGTTCCCAGCGATGTTGCTCCAACTACCACCACGGAGTACACGATTGCTGCCGCTTGAAGGTCCCGTAGGGTTTGCCAGGCTCGACGAGCTATAGCTGCCATACCAATCTGAGCACCACTCCCATACATTTCCACTCATATCGTAAATGCCAAGTTCATTTGGTTGTTTTGACTTAACATTGTTATGTCCGTCCGATGAATTGTACTTTGCAACTTTGCCTATATCATTGCTTCCGTTATAGGTATAACCTTTACTCTTGTTGCCACCACGAGCCGCATACTCCCATTGCGCTTCGGTTGGTAGCACATACTTCTTGCCTGTCATTGCGCTAAGTTTTTCGCAGAACTTCTGTGCTTCGAACCAACTCACATTTTCCACAGGGCGATTATCGCCTTTATAATATGAAGGATTGTTCCCCATAATGGCACGCCACTGCGCCTGGGTAACCTCGGTCTCGGCAATATAGTAGGAATCGAGGGTTACGCTATGTACGGGCTTTTCGTCACTTCCTCCAGCTGTTGAGCCCATCGAGAAGGTACTTCCCTCAACATATATCATCTTCATATTGAGGTCTTTGGCAGTCTCGGTGTAGTTCTGGCTCTTTGGTTTTACCTCCACTAAAGTAAGATTCAGATTCTCGGTTTTGCCCTCGGCGATAGTGATGGTCTGAGGCTCGATACTAAGATTGCCTTTGCTGACCTTAACAGTGTGCTCGCCGACAATCAAATCGAGCATAAGAGGTGTTTGACCAACGAGTTTGTCATCGATATATACATCGGCCATATTCGGTGTGCTCAGCACATTGAGATAGCCCAAAACCGGCTTCGGCATAGGGATGTCGTACTTCTGCTGAGCAGGAGTTGCCGAGATAGTCTTAGAGATAGAGGTTGTGGTGTGTCCCGCCTTGCGTGCTTCAAAAATATAGGCACCCGTAGCGAGGTCGCCACGCCACGAATTTTTGCCCTTCCGCTCTCCATTTACATAGATGTCGCAATCGTTGCCCACATTGAGCGAAACATTTGCAAAGTCGGCAACAAGCGCAGGGGCATAGCTGAGTGTTTGACCGTCGCTGATAGAAACCTTACCCTCGAAGGTTTTGTAGAGACCCTTAATGATGCGAACGGTGTGTGTACCGCTGGCGAGTTTGTCGCTCTTGACAGGTGCGCTACCCAAGAGTGCACCGTCGACATAGACCTTCGCACCATTCAATGCGCCCGAGCCCGACACGCTAAGCCAGCCGTGCGCAGGGCGCAAGATTACCCTCTTCACAACCTTTGCGCCGCTGACTACAAATGTTCCCGATTCGCGGTAGTAGTCCTTTGCCGAAACAGAATAATTGTAGGAGCCGTTATTAAGCACCAACATTGCGATACCATCGCCATCGGGAGCGTGGCTCTTATCGCCAACCATAACCTCTGCATCTTTAGGTTCCACCTCGAAGATTACATATTGAGGGCGTGCTGTTGCTTGATTGATATTGATACGAAACGAGATATCGGAACTGCTAACATTGACCTCCTGTTCGCTAACGAGTGCACCCTGCTGCAATTTTATTTTATGCTTGCCTGGAGTCACACCATTTATTGAGAGCATATAATTTTGGTCTATGCGCCCCTTGTACGCATCATCTAAGTAGACCTCTGCATCAATAGTATTCGAGGCTACGACAATCGAATACAAGAAATTGAGTTGTGCGTTGATGCGGTACTCCTTGTCGCCCTCGAGATGGAGCGACACCTCGTTCGAATCGCCATACTTGTCGTGATGTATGTAGAAGCGAGTCTGCTCCTTGGCTGTCATCTCAATAATTAAACCATTACCCTCGGCTGCAACAATCTGCTTGGTCAATACGACATTGCCACCAACTGTTCGCACCACCACACCACGAATCTCGTCGGTGGTCATACGGTTGATATGCATCTTGATGCGGGCACACGGACGCTGTGAGGGATCCCTCGCAATTTTATCGATTGCCACACCCGAGAGCACATCTGTCTGCTCAGGGCGGAAACTACTCTCGTCGATTTCGAGGAGCTTTTGACTCTGTTGCGCCAATACAAAAAGAGGCACAAATAGTGATAATATGCAAATAAAAAGTCGCTTCATTATATTTAGGAAAAGATTATTACTACAAAGGTAATAATTTGTTTTTGTTTTTGCAAGAATATGGATTATCGGCACAAATATTGCCCTTGACCTTGCTACAATTTCTAAAATATCGACACGAAATGAAAAGTATCAAAGGAACACGCACCGAACAAAATCTATTGAAGGCGTTTGCTGGCGAGTCGCAGGCTCGCAGCCGCTACACATTCTTCGCAAAGCGTGCCCGAAAAGAGGGTTACGAGCAGATTGCAGCCGTATTCGACGAGACAGCACAACAGGAGCTGGAGCACGCCGAGATATTCTTCAAGTTGCTCGAAGGTGGAAAAGCTACCCTACACGACGCAACCTACCCTGCTGGTCGCATAAGTTCGACCTACGAGAATCTCCTCGCCGCCGTCGAGGGTGAGCGAGAGGAGTGGGATACTCTCTACCCCACTTTTGCCATTATCGCCGAGGAGGAGGGTTTTCCCGAGGTTGCAACGGCCTTTCGTATGGTCCTGACCGTAGAGATGGAGCACGAAAATCGCTACCTAAAGTTGCTCTCACGCATTACTGACGGCAACTTTTTCCGCCGAGAGGGCGATATCTGGTGGCAGTGTCGCAACTGCGGATATGTCTGCAAGGCCAAAGAGGCGCCACGCCAATGTCCCGTATGTCACCACCCTCAGGCCTACTTCGAACCGAAGAAGGAGAACTATTAGAGACGAGAAATTCTCGTCTTTTTTTGTGCGGTTTCGGAGACTCTGTTAGCGACTTTCGACATTTTTCACTTTTAATTTTTAATTTTTAATTAAAAGTTTCTTATCTTTGCGTGATAAAATGTGTAGAAAATGAAGATTAAACTCTTTTCAATTCCAAACTGCATCACGCTCATCAACTTGTTGTGCGGCATCGGTGCTATCGTATCATCGTTGGTTTACAACGACTTACAGTTGGCATTCATCTTTATTATCGCATCGGCAGTGGCCGACTTCTGCGACGGACTCACAGCCCGACTTCTCAAGCAGTACTCTGCTATCGGTGTACAGCTCGACTCGTTGGCCGATATGGTTTCGTTCGGTGCTACTCCTGCAATTGCGATGACCGTAATTTGCAAGTCTATGCCTTCGGCATTCGGCGTAAGCGGTGTATGGTTTGATGTTCTCTGCTACATTCCGCTTATCGTTGCAGCGTTGTCGGCACTTCGCCTTGCAAAGTTCAACATCGACGAGACTCAGACCGAGGAGTTCGAGGGTCTTCCAACCCCAGCTTCGGCGATATTGCTCGGATCGTTGGCTGCCTTGTGCCAGCGCAACGGCATCGTTGTGGAGGTTGAGTGGTTGGTACTCATTTCGGTATTGGTTGCCGCTATGTTGATCAGCCCTGTGAGAATGTTCTCGTTCAAGTTCAAGTCGTTGGGATGGAGCAAAAATAAGGTGCGTTACATCTTCCTCGCAACCGCAGCACTCGCAATTTGTCTACTTAAATTATACGCAATTCCTGCGATCATCGTTCTATATATGGTGGTTTCGACCGTGCGTTGGATGGTACAAAAGAGATAGAACGAGTGCAAATCGGGGCAAAAATATGGCGTGTGATAGCGACCGTGACCGTTATGGTTGCGGTTGTCGGCTTTGCATCTGCACAGGATGCACGCTCGCTAATGAATGCCCAGCGACAGCAACAGCAGGGTTTAGGCCCAAATGGTCTGCCCGCCACGACCGACCCTAATGGTCAGCAGGTAGACGCTAACGGCAACCCTATTCCCGAGGGAAATGCCGACACAACAAAGAAGAAAAAGCCACGCAAGCCGTTGGAGTCCTATTTCTTCAGCGACTCGATTCGTGCGTTGCGCAACTTCAAGTGGAACATCGACCGTGACTACAACACCGTGAAGGTGTCGCCTATAGACACAACTTTGGTAAATTGGCGATTGGACTATCCGCACTACCACAAGCGATTGGGTAACAACTCGGTGGGCGGTTTGGGTCAGGCTTCGACCGAGGTAAACTACTTTGAGCGCACCCGCTCGAAAGAGTTCACCTTCTCGCAGCCATACGACGCCTACTCCTACAATACCGAGAATGTGCCATTCTACAATATGAAGCACCCATACATCTGGATGACCTACCTCGAGTCGGGACAGAAGCGTTACCGTGAGGAGCATTTCGAGATTATGGCGTCGCAGAATATCAACCCATCAACCTCGGTGTCGCTGAACTACCGCTCACGAGGCTCTCGTAGCAGATACGACGTTTCACGTGTGAGAAATAACAACTTTGCAGGTACTGTGGCGCACACGGGACGTCGCTACTCCATATTTGCGGGCTACACCCACAACAAGGTGGAACAGCAGGAGAGCGGTGGTGTAGTTGGCGATTGGGCTATCACGGATACATTGTTCGAGATGCCGTCGGGAGTGCCGATGCGCTTGGCTAAGGCCGAAGCAAAGAACACATATCGCAACAACGCCTTCTTCATCAAGCAGTCTATAGGTATTCCGTTTGTGAGAATGACCGAGCGAGACTTCTCGATGTCGGACTTGCCAGCCATATATGTGGGCCACACCTTCGAGTACAACGAGTGGAGCAAGGTCTACACCGATAAGTATGCAACCTACAAAGACGAGCGCTACGAGCGTAACCCGAACGGAACATTCAACTCGAAGACCGATACATATTATAAAGATTGGTTCTACAACCCCGAGAAGACTCGAGACTCGACCTACGAGCGCATCATCACAAACAGAGTCTTCGTACAGGCTCAGCCGTGGGATCGTAACGGCGCTGTAGGTACTATCGACGGAGGTTTGGGAGTGGATGTCCACACCTATTCGCAATTCGGTCAGCAAGACTACCTCTCGGGCAAAATCAAGAAGGATAACAAGGTAGCTTGGTTTGCTTACACGGGTGTGCAGGGCAAGATTCGCAAATATGCCAATTGGGGTGCCAACTTCAAGATTTACCCTTCGGGATATCGTGGGGGTGACTACGAGGTTAGCGCACGAGCATCGTTCAGCGCCTACATCAAGAAGAAGCCTCTTACGCTGTCGGGCTCATTCTCTGAGTCGATGACATCGCCTGGTTATTGGCAGAATCATTGGGACTCGAACCACTATCGTTGGAACAACGACTTCAAGAAGGAGGGCGAGACACGATTTAATATTGCCTTTACGGTACCTGACTACGGCATTGAGTTGGGCTTCTGGCAGAGCATTTTGCGTGATAAGATATACTACGGTGCAGATTGCAAGCCAACACAGCACGATGGTGCTGTGAGTGTGACGAGCATCTACGCCCAGAAGAATTTTAATATTAAGGGTTTACACCTCGACCATAGAGTGCTGGTGCAGCTCACGTCGAATCGACACGTAGTGCCTGTACCTCTCGCTTCGGCCTTCCTCTCGTACTACTATGAGTTCTGGATAAAGCGTGATGTATTGCGTATGCAGGTTGGTTTGGACGGACGATTCAACACCCGCTACTATGCGCAAGGATACAACCCTGCTCTATCGGTATTCTACAACCAGAACGAGACCGAGGTGGGTAACTACCCATATCTCGACGCCTTCATCGCTGCAAAGTGGAAGCGTATGCGTATCTTGTTGAAGTACCAGCACCTCAATTACGGACTATTCGGCAACCAAGAGTACTTTGCCGTAGCTCGATACCCACTTAACCCCGGAATGTTTAAGTTTGGAATCTCGTGGACCTTCTACGATTAAACATTTAGGTTATGCGAAAAAAATCTATTGCTAAAGTTGTAGCACCGGCACTCTTTGTCTCGGTAGGCATCGCCTCTGCACTCTATTCGACAAACGCTGTCGTAGAGCATCAGGTTGCAGAGCGCCGTGCCGCAGAGCTCGAGAGAATGGCGAAGTTCTCAATCTCGCAATACGACGCTCTCTTCAAGGATATGGGCGAAAAGTACAAACTCGACTGGAGACTTCTGGCTGCTATCGCCCGTGCCGAGTCGGTATTTCGCTTCGATGCAATATCGCCTGCGGGTGCTATCGGCCTGATGCAGATAATGCCGTTTGTGGCACAGAATATGGGCTACGAGCGCAGCGAGCTATTCGATCCCCGCACAAACGTGGAGATTGCGGCGCAGTTGTTGCTCGAGAATAAGAGTATGTTGAACCTATCGCAAGAGGTGAGCGAAGAGGAGCAGTTGCGATTTCTTCTCGCCTGCTATAACGCAGGTTATACACGCATTGCCGATGCACGACGATTGGCCAAGCACTACGATGCTGATGCTAATAAATGGCAGTCGGTAAGACTCTTTTTGAGCTGGCTCAACGACCCCGAGTTTGCCAACCACGAGGTGGTGCAATCGGGCACATTTAACGGCAGCAAAGAGACGCTCGAGTATGTGGATAAGGTTATGCACCTCTACAATCTCTACAAGGCGCAAAACGAGACTATCGCCAATATCGAATAGAGGCTGATAGAAGTTAATGGGATTTGATAGGATGCACACCTGCAGTGCTTAATAGGATTAGATAGGGCTCGGTTGAGTCCTATTTTTTTTAGCTCTCAACCGCAAAAACGTCTTTTAGCACGGCAAACAATACAGACATCACTAAATTCTTGTCAGAAGGCGTGAGATGTGGTGCATCGCTACAAACAAAAAAACGATTTTTAAGCAGATGAGAGCAAGGCAAACAATACAGACATCGCTAAATTCTTGTCAGAAGCCGTGAGATGTGGTACATCGCAAAAGAGAGACCTCCGGGATAGTACACAACGTACAGCCCGGAGGTCTTTACTTTTTGGGATGTGCCGCAGATTGCGGCTTATCACAAGAATTTTTTACTTGAGAGATGCAAGATTTACATCCTTCGCAGCCTTCTCCTTCAACGAAGCATCCTTAGATACTGCGCTGTTGAGCTGAGCCTTAGCACCGTTTACATCGCCCTCTTTGCAAGCGATAACAGCACGGAGGTAATCAGCCTTTGCAGACATATCGCTAGCGATGCACTGCTTAGCAGCTGCGAGGTTGCCATTCTGCAAGTTTACAACTGCAGCGTTGTAACCCGACTTCAAAGTCTGAGAAGCAGCAGCATAGTCACCCTTAGCAGCAGCAACCATAGCCTTAGTCTCAGCAGATGCGTTAGCAGCATAACCCTCAGCCTTTGCGAGGTCACCGCTTGCAGCGTAGATCAAAGCGTAGTTGTTGTTCAACTCAGCAGAAACTGTGTTGTCAACCTTGTTCAAGCACTCAACAGCCTTGTCGTAGTTGCCAGCCTTAGCGTAAACCAATGCGAGGTTGTTCCAAGCACGAGCATCACCCGACTTAGTAGCCTCGAGCAATGCAGTCTCAGCAACGCTGTCGCAAACAGTTGCAATGTGGAGCAACTCCTCGAGCTTCAAAGTAGATACCTTACCCTCCTTGATGAGAGCAATCATCTCCTCGTCACTCCAGCCGGTTACATCTGCGCTGTTAACAACCTGAGCACGACGGAGCTTCTTCAAAACGTCAGTCTTGAGTGACTTGAATACTGTAGCCATATTGCGAATCTCAGCCTCACGCTCTGCGCTCGACGAGTACATCTTCAAAACCTGAAGAATGAGATCCTTATCAGCGATGTTCGAAGCAGCAACAGCAGCCTGGAAGCCCTCCCAGTCCTCACCGTATGCAGCAGCATCGATGTTCAAACCTGCGTCAGCAAGCAACTTCTCAACAGCCTTCAAACCAGTCTTAGAACGCTTCTCCGACAACTTGTCGTTGAACTTCTCTGGACCATCTGGCGAAGCGTAACCGTTAACGTAGAGCGACTGAGCAACACGATCGTTAGTCTTGTTAGCCTCAACACCAGCCTTCAAAGCCTTCAACTCCTCAGTATTAACAGCCTTCTTCGATACACGTGAAGAGTTGATCTGGTAAACGATGTCAGCCTTAGTTACAACGGTAGTTACACGCTTGTAGTTGTTAGCTGCAGGCTGCATAGCCTCCGAGAAGTTGATCTCGCTCTGCAAAGTGTTGATACCCTTTGCAATCGACAAACCGTACTCTGCAGGAGTAAGCTTTGTATCTGCACCGATAATCTCGCCTGTGTTAGCGTTGATAAGAGTAAACTCCTTGCACTTACCGCTCTTGCACTTAACCTCAACGATGAGTACGAGGTTCGAGAGCTTCATCTCTGGCTTGTAAGCGAACTCTACCTGACGCTTGATGCTAACCTTCTCGCCATTCTTTACGAGAATACCGTTGTCAGCAACCTTCTCACCCTGGAGGATGATAGTGTTACCCTTAGTAACGCCACCCTCATAAACGAGAGCAGGAGTAACCTTCAACGAAGCGGTCTTGTTGAAATACTTTGCAGGAACCTCTGCAGCGATGTCAGCAACAACCTTACCGTTGTTCAAAACAAGCACGTCAGGGGTGCAAGTGATTGTGATAGCCGAAGGATCCTTCGCCATCTTCTTGAAGCAGTTACAACCTGTAACGGTCAAAGCAACAGCTGCAAGAACCAATGTCATCTTAAAAAGATTTTTCATAATGTTGTTTGAATAATTAAAAGTTAAAAAATTGTCTATCTATTTCTATTCGATTCCGACTAAATAGGTATGTACCTATTTCGCCACAAAGATATATATTTTTTTATAAATTAATAAATTTATAATGACTTTGGTGGCAAAAAAGGCAATTTTTAGTCGTTAAAGTGCATTTTCGAGCTCTCCTCGCAACGATGTTGCCATCGCCTGAGCCAACTCGGCACCCTCCAAACCACTACCAAGCAGCCACATAAGTTTGGTAACGGCAGCCTCGGTGGTCATATCGTAGCCACAAATCACACCCAAATCCTGTAATTTACGGCCTGTCTCGTAGAGGTGCATAGCTACGGCTCCACCCTGACATTGGGTGATATTCACAACGGCAATACCACGTGAAATTGCGTCGTGCAAAGTATCGATAAACCAATCTGCCGTAGGAGCATTTCCCGTACCATAGGTCTCGAGCACAACGCCCTGCACGCCATCGATCGAGAGCATAGCCTTGAGCGAGGCCTGCGACAAACCCGGGAAGAGTTTTATGATAACAACCTTGTCGTTGAGTTTATCGTTCACTCGCAGCGGCTCACTACTGCGTGATCTATTTATGACCGAATGGTTGTAGACGATATTCACGCCCACCTCTGCCAATGGGGCGAGGTTTCTCGACTCGAAGGCACTCAACGCCTCGGCCGAGTGTTTCGATGTGCGGTTTGCACGGAAAAGGCGATTCTGGAAATAGAGAGCCACCTCAGGCACTAACGGCTCGCCTGCAGAGTTTGTGGCTGCAGCCAACTCGATAGCAGTAATAAGATTCTCACGGCCATCGGTGCGCAGGATACCCATCGGAATCTGGCTACCCGTAAATATCACAGGCTTCGAGAGATTCTCGAGCATAAAGCTCAGCGCCGAGGCTGTATAGGACATCGTATCGGTGCCGTGCAACACCACAAAACCGTTGTGGTTGTCGTAATTATCGGCTATAATGTGTGCCAATTCGCACCAGCGGGAAGGGGTTACATTCGAGGAGTCGATAGCCTCCATCTTGTAGACCGAGATATCGACGTTCAAGTTTCTTACTGCAGGAAACTCCTGCTCGATAGTGTTGAAGTCGAATGGTACAAGCGTTCCGTTCTCGTTACGGCGCATACCAATCGTTCCTCCCGTGTAGATAATTAAAATCGAAGCCTTTTTCATATCGCTCTAAATTCCAAAAATTCGTTTTGCATTTGCGGTTGTCGTCTCGGCAACAACCTCGTATTCAACGCCCTTCAACTCGGCTATTTTCTGCGCCACAAAGCGCACATAAGACGACTCGTTGCGAGTGCCTCTGTAGGGTGCGGGCGTAAGATATGGCGCATCGGTCTCGACCACCAAATCCTCCAGTTGCATAGCCTTGACAACCTCGGCCAAAGCGCTCTTTTTGAAGGTCACAACACCGCCGATACCGAAGACAAAGTCGCCACACTCCCTGAGTCGCTCATACATCGCCACATCGGCCGAGAAGGCGTGAAAGACACCTCGTAAGCCCTTTTCTCGATACTCCTCGATGATGGAGGCCATCTCCTCCCACGCATCACGGGTATGCACCACGATAGGCAGATTGTACTTCAACGCCATATCGAGTTGTGCACGAAAGGCTTCGGTCTGCTCCGCCTGCCAATCACGACTCCAATAGAGATCTAAGCCTATCTCGCCAACGCCATAGAAGCGATCGATACCCTGTGGAGGGTTTGCAAGCAGTTTTTCCACCTCGGCCAACTCCTCACGCCAGCGAGGGTTATCGTTTACCGATGTCGGATGCAGTCCCATCAACGGCACCACATAGTCGCCACACGCTCGGCACAAGTCGAACAGGCGTTCATTGCTCTCGCCATCGATCGCAGGGAGAATGATGCGCTCAACACCTTCGGCACGAGCACGCTCGACAACCTCGTTGCGATCATTGTCGAAAGCCTCGTCATATATGTGTGAATGGGTATCTATCAGCATATCACATAGACCTTTCCAGGCAGTTGTCGCACCATACCCGACAACTCCATATTTAACAATATTGCACTCACCTCGGCGATAGGCAAGGCGGTCGCATCGGCAACCTTCTCGAGTGTTAAGCCATCCGAATTATCGGCAATAGCATTATAAACTGCTCGCTCCTTAGGTGTTATCTCGTGAGGTGCAAAGTGCATCTTCTCGGGCATTGCCCCAGGCACTTCCCAGCCCAAAGCCGCCGCCATATCCTCTGCGGAAGTTACAAGTTGTGCCACGTTTGTCTTTATGAGGTGGTTTGTGCCCTCCGAGCGGGAGTCGGTAATACGACCAGGCACCGCCATAATAGTGCGAGAGTAGGCGTCCGCCGCCTTAGCCGTCGAGAGCGAGCCTCCATTCGAAGGCGACTCGACAACCAGCAAACCCTCTGCCACGCCCGCAATAATGCGATTGCGTGGGATATAGTACGAGCCATTCTGCTTGCTCTGCGAGTGGAGTTCAGTGATTATAGCACCACCATTATCGAGCATATCCTTGGCGAGGTTACGATGTTGCGCAGGGGTTACGTCGGGTAACTTATTTGCCACAACACCCACCGTTCTGACTCCCGCAGCCAGCGCTGCACGATGTGCCGCAGCATCTACGCCAAAGGCCAAGCCACTAACTACCACCAAGTCGGGGAACATCTCCGCCAACTCGGGGATAAACTTGGCGCAGACGCTCTCGCCATAGGAGCTGATGCGTCGTGTACCCACCACCGAGAGGATATGTTTCGACTGCAACGCCTCGATGTCGCCCATCGAGTAGACAATGTGCGGTCTATCCGCAGCCTCACGCAACAGCGGAGGATAGTCGCAGTCGTTGTAGGAGTTTATCTTTATACCCTGCGACTCGCAGTATCGAAGTTCTCGCTCCGCCTCCGCATAGCCCGCCTTTTGAACGATACGGGTAGCAATATCCTTGCGCAGTTCGGCACACAGAATAAGGTTGTGCTCCTTCTGCGCATAGACCTCCTCGGCATCGCTGTATATATCCATAAGATGGGCTACACCACGCACTCCGAGCTCGGGAACAAAGGTCAAAGCAAGTTCGTCCAATATCATAATACAAAGATAACAATCTTAAATTAAAAATTGAAAATTAAAAATTAAAAATTGCACTCTACGCTCTTCTCTTTACTAACTATTAAATAGAGAGGGCGGAATCTCACGACTCTGCCCTCTCCCTCAAAAAATGCTTATGAAAAAAATGGTTGGTTAGGAATTATCTAAACTTTAGTCTTCTTCAAAACATTTTTATATTTAGTTGTTAGGGAATTTAGGGAAATTAGGGAAATTAGAGATTTCTACTAAACTCGCTAAATTCATTAAATTCACTAAAACTCGTCTTATCTCAAAATTGCTTATGATAAGATTATTTTTGTGCGAAACAAGGGAGCGGAAGCGGAGCATAGTACGCCTATGTGAGCATTCCGCTCTCCGTAGATTCGTGCAAAAAGAACTTATCAGAACGATTTTCTACTCTTCATCAGTGTCGGTGTAGGCCTTCAAAAGCTTATCCTGAACATCGCTTGGCACCTGCTCGTATGAATCGAACTTCATAGTGTAGGTTGCAGCTCCCGATGTCAAAGACGACAAGGTTGTAGAGTAACGGTACAACTCAGCGAGTGGCACACGTGCAATAAGCTTGTCGAAGCCCTTAGCAGACTCCATACCCATAATCATAGCACGGCGATTCTGCAAGTCGCTCATTACCGATCCCATATAGTCGGTTGGGGTGAGAACCTCAACGTTGTAGATAGGCTCCATAATCTTCGGACCAGCATTGCGGAACGCCTCCTTGAATGCGTTACGTGCAGCGAGCTTAAACGAAATTTCGTTCGAATCTACTGGGTGCATCTTACCGTCGTAGATAGTAACACGGATATCACGAGCATACGATCCTGTCAACGGACCCTCGTCCATCTTCTCCATAACACCCTTCAAGATAGCCGGCATAAAGCGTGCGTCGATAGCACCACCAACAATCGAGT
>JAFYQY010000215.1 GCA_017559685.1 Alistipes sp. | reverse complement strand
GGCATACGAGAAGGAGTATCTCGACCTCTGGGCGAAGCACTACCAGACCGGAGAGACTATGCCAGCGGAGCTTATCGCGAAGATTATCAATGCGAAGAACTACCTCGCTGCTTACGCAAATGTTCGTCAGGTATCGTTCGGTATGACCGATATGGCTTGGCATACTCTCACCGAGCCTTACACAGGCTGCGTAGTAGAGTTTGAGCAGAAGGCTATGGCTCCTGCACAGGTTCTCCCTGTAGTGGAGGGCACAGCACTCTCGCCAACCTTTGGTCACCTCTTCTCGGGCGGTTACGCTGCGGGATACTACGGCTACAAGTGGGCTGAGGTTTTGGCTGCTGACGGCTACTCGCTCTTCCTCGAGAACGGCATCTTCGACAAGGCTACCGCTTCGAAGTTCCGCACATTGCTCGAGTCGGGAGGCAAGGAGCACCCAATGGATTTGTATGTTAAGTTCCGTGGTCACAAGCCTCAGACTAAGGCGTTGATCGACCAGATGGGACTCGGCAAATAGTCCACACAGGGGCACAACAAAAAGGCAGACTTTAACGGTCTGCCTTTTTTAGTATTGAGTTTTCAACTGCTCTTCTTTTATTTGTTGCAATTCGTACATTCTATCTCGATAGCGGGCTGCAGCCATAAAGTCGAGCGACTTGGCGGCACGCTCCATATCTTTGCGAGCCTGCTCGATTAACGAATCAAGACTTGAGCCAGCGCTGTATTGAGCCGAAGTATCAGCCACAATTCCCGTAGTCGAAGCTGATACCATATTATATATAGTATTGTCAACACCCTGCGCATTGTTCTCCGACGCATTCTCGAGCAGAGGGCTCTGCTGTGCTGAATTACGCTTAGCCTGACGTGGCATAATTCCGTGCTCGATATTGTAGCGAATCTGTCGCTCACGACGACGGTTGCTATCCTCGACAGTCTTGCGCATAGCGTCGGTGCAGGTGGTACCATAGAGCACCACTCTACCCTGTGCGTGACGGGCAGCACGACCTGCCACCTGCGTCATTGCGGTATAGTTTCGGAGATAGCCATTCTTGTCGGCATCGAAAATCGACACCTGCGACACCTCTGGCAAGTCGATACCCTCACGCAAGAGGTTTACACCACACAGCACATCGAACAGGTCGGCGTGCATATCCTGGATAATCTGCACACGCTCCAAAGTATCGAGATCGGAGTGGATATAGCGACTGCGCACACCCATCTTCTCGAGGTAGGCCGAGACCTCCTCGCACATACGCTTCGAGATGGTCGTCACAATCATCTTCTCGCCTCGCTTGACGCACTCCTCGATATCCTCCATAAGGCGGTCTATCTGGCGTGTCGAGTCGATAACCTTCAGTGCTGGGTCGATAATTCCCGTCGGGCGGATAAACTGTTCGACAACACTCTCCTCGCTACGAGCCAACTCGTACGGTGCAGGCGTAGCGCTCACGTAGATAGTCTGCCCCTGCATCGCCTCGAACTCCTCGAAGCGGAGTGGGCGGTTATCTCGGGCGGCAGGAAGGCGGAAGCCATACTCTACCAAGTTCTCCTTGCGGGAGCGGTCGCCACCAAACATTCCTCGCACCTGAGGAACGGTAACGTGACTCTCATCGATAATAAAGAGTGCATCTTCGGGGAAGTAGTCGAGCAGACAGAATGGGCGCATACCTGGCGAGCGACCGTCGAAGTAACGAGAGTAGTTCTCGATACCCGAGCAGTAGCCCAGTTCCTTAATCATCTCGAGGTCGTAGTGTACACGCTGTTCGATACGACGAGCCTCGACATCACGTCCCTCCTTTGTGAAGAACTCCATCTGCGTCTCGAGGTCGTTCTCAATCTGTATCACCGCCTGCTCCACTCTCGCCTTGCTCGGCACAAAGAGGTTGGCAGGATAGATACGAACCGTCTCCAAACTATCGAGTCGCTGTCCCGTATCGGCGTCGATGCGAGATATCTCCTCAATCTCGTCGTCGAAGAAGGTTATACGATAGCAATGGTTGCCCACCGAGGAGCGAATAGTGATGGTGTCGCCCTTGACACGGAAGGTGGCATTCTCCAAGTCGCCCTCAACTCGGGTGTAGAGAATCTCGACAAGGCGATACATCAGGTGTTTCATCGCCATCACGTCGCCTACCTTCAACTCCACCATTGTAGTGTGGAAGTCGGCAGGATTGCCAATACCGTAGATGCAGGAGACACTCGCCACAACAATCACATCTCGTCTGCCCGAAAGCAACGAGTAGGTGGCCGAGAGTCGCATACGGTCAATCTCGGCATTTATGGCAAGGTCTTTCTCGATGTAGGTGTCGGTCGAGGGGATATAGGCCTCGGGTTGATAGTAGTCGTAGTACGATACGAAGTACTCGACCGCATTCTCGGGGAAGAAACTCTTAAACTCACTATAGAGCTGCGCAGCAAGAGTTTTATTGTGGCTCAAAACGAGCACCGGACGGTTCAATCGGGCAATGACATTCGCCATTGTAAAGGTCTTACCCGAGCCTGTAACACCGTGCAGAGTAGTAGCTGGCACACCCTTTTCGAGGTGTGCCACTAACTGCTCTATAGCCTCGGGCTGATCGCCCATAGGTGCATAGTCCGATACAAGTTTGAAGTCCATTCTTAAAAAAGTAGAGCTATTAGCTTTTAGCCATTAGCCATCGGCTTTTTTAAATTAAAATATTAGGGGGAGAGACGCTAGGGGCGAGAGTTCATATTTCCGCCCTAACTCTCCACTAACAAAATACCCTTTTCAGAGTTTGCTACTACTTCTCGTCAGTGCCGTTGAAGAAGTACGGCGCATAAAGAATGCCGTTCTTGTCGTAGAGCTTACGCAAGTGGTGCATACGAACAGAGAACTCGTCGAAGTTGCGCTCACCAATAGTCCAACCCACCTCGGCAATAGCTGCCATACGAGGTAAGAGGTTGAGCTGCACCTCCTGGAAGTTAGGTACATACTCAGTCCACAAGTTTGCCTGAACACCCTTGATACGGCCATACTCGCTTGGCTGCAAGAACTCGTATGGGTTGAGGCTGTAAGCCTTGCGGAGTGTAAGGATACGCTTCTCGTGAATCATCAAGCCCTCCTTGTTGCTGAGTGGACGGTTTGTCTGATAGTAGTCCATATAGCAGTAGTACTTAGGAGTGAGAATCACATCGTTGCCGAGCGAAACAGCCTTCTCACGATTCTTATCGTTCCACAACATAATGGTTGCGCTCTTGTTGATACCGCCGTAGATGATCTCATCCCAGCCGATAACCTTGCGGTTGTGCTTTGCGAGGAACTTCTCTACACGGTGCATAAAGTAGCTCTGCAACTCGTGCTCATCCTTCAAGCCCTCCTCCTGAATACGCTTCTGGCAGAGTGGGCACTCCTTCCAACGGTGACGTGGGCTCTCGTCGCCTCCGTAGTGGATATACTGCGATGGGAAGAGCTCTACAACCTCCGACAAAACGCCCTCGATAAACTCAAAGGTAGACTCCTTACCTGGGCAGAGGACATCCTTGCTGATACCCCAGCGGGTGCGAACCTCGAACTTCTCGTCACGACAACCGAGGTGTGGGTACGATGCCAAAGCGGCAACCATATGACCAGGCATATCGATCTCAGGGATAACCTCGATGTAGCGCTCTGCAGCAAACTTCACGATATCCTTAATCTCCTCGTGAGTGTAGTAACCACCGTGAGGTGTTCCGTCGTAAATCTTCGAGTAGCGGTTGTGGCCGATGATAGTCTCCTTACGCTTCGAGCCAATCTCAACGAGCTTAGGATACTTCTTAATCTCGATACGCCAGCCCTGATCCTCGGTCAAGTGCCAGTGGAAGCGGTTGAGCTTGTGGATTGCCATAATCTCGATAAACTGCTTAACCTCGTCTACGGTGTAGAAGTAGCGACATACGTCGAGCATAGCGCCACGGTGACCGAGAAGCGGCTTATCCTTGATAGCAATACCCTGCACCTTGACACCCTTCTTGGTTGCCTCGCCTGCTGCAACCAACTGACGAAGGCTCTGCAAGCCGTAGAATACTGCCGATGGAGTACCACCTACGATCTGTACACCCTTCGACGAAATGTTGAGTGTGTACTCCTCGCTTGCAAGCGACTTGTCGAGCGAGAGAAGGATAGCACCCTTCTTCGCCTCCTTAACCTCGAGCTTTGCGCCCAAGTCCTTCTCGACATAGGCAACAAACAACTCGGCAGGGCGTACCAACTCGGCGTCGGTAACAGCAACTACGCTCTTAGCAGTTACGGTGTAGGCACCCTTTACTGCTGTCGCCTCCATAGGGCGAGGTACGATTACGGTCTGTACGGTCTGAGCCGACAAAACGGTCACGGCAAACAACGCCGTCAAAATCAAAGTAAATCTCTTCATAGTGTTTATTATTTAAGGTTTTGTTGAATGTTTTCGTTATAGATTAGGCTCGATCTTCAACCTCGAAATTACAGGATAGTGATCGGATAGCTCTATTTCGTTATCGACATCGTACGACACAACCTCAATCGACGGCGAAACCAAGATATGGTCGATACGCAAGAGTCGATATTTGGTGTTGTAGGTGTAGGCAAAGCCATTTGCCTTCTGCGAGAAGGCATCGTCGAGATTGTCGGTTATAGTTTGATAGGTGTATGAGAGTGGCACATCGTTGAAGTCGCCACACACGATAGTCTTATATGGCGTTTTTGCCAAGAAATCGGCAACGCACTCCGCCTGTTTTGCACGCTCACGATTATTCTCTGTGAGACGACCCACGATACTGCGCATCTTGCTCTCTCGCTCTTTGTCGTGGATATACTCGTGACCCTCGAGGAACTTGGTGTCCTCGGGGCGAATAGCGGTCGATTGAAGGTGCAGGCTCACAACCCTCACCGTATCGCCCGTTATCAAGAGGTCTGCCCAGGTGGCAGTTCTTCTCGGCAGGTCGCCAATTTCGCCACTACGGAGAATCTTATATTTCGTCAAAATCTGATTTCCACCCGTAGCCACATTTGGTTTGTAGGTCGATTTATAGGTCTCGGTCAAGGCATTCCAATTATCGCAACCTATTGTCATCTCCTGCACGCAGAGGATGTCGGGTTTTTGCGCCTTGACATAGGTCAGCAACTCGGGCTTCTTGCCTTCGAGAACATTGTAGGTCATAACCTTGATATACTCTCGTTCGTTGTACTTAACGGCGTACTCACGGTCGAAAGAGACTTTGTAGTAGCGTGACAGGTAGAATAGTCCTAACGCCACAACAAAAATCATTGCCCAGGCACGATACCAACGCCAACGCACCACCCAATAGAGCATCACGACGATATCGAGCAGGTAGATAATCGGTGCACCGAGCGACATAACCGAAAGAATACCACTCTTCTCGGGCGAGATGTGTTGGCACACAAGAATCGCCACGGTACTGAAAATAAGCACCGCCATAGCGATTGTCGCCACAACGTCGAGCAACAGAATGGCAAGCTCCTTTCCGCTGTAGACTTTGCGTCGACGACTCTTCTTGCGACTTGTGCTATTTGAGTAGTATTCAGCCATAACCCCGCTTTAGAAGTATATCTTTCCCTGTTTCTTCCACACAAGCAACAGCACCAAGCCCCACAGCATACCGCCGATATGGGCAAAGTGTGCGACACCCGTATCCAAACCCGAACTTCCGAGCAAAAGCTCCAACACGGCGTAGCCGATAACAAACCACTTCGCCTTAATAGGGAATGGCAACGGCATAACATATATCATATTGTTCGGGTGCATAAGACCAAACGCCAAGAGCACTCCCATAACTGCGCCCGAGGCTCCGAGGAGTGTCAAGTTCTCGCCAAAAATCGAGGCAACACCCATCTGTATCAACGCTGCACCAACACCACAAACCAGATAGTATATCAAAAATCGTTTCGAGCCTATCTCGTACTCCAAGGTGCGGCCGAACATCCACAACGCAAACATATTTCCGAAGAGGTGGCCAAGGTCGGCGTGGAGGAACATATATGTAATGAATTGGTAGCTATGAAAATCCGGATATTGAGGGACGTTTGTCCACCACAACTGCATATACTCCTCACAGAAGTGGTTTACTTCGGGTATAAGTTGCACCGCAAGGTAGACCAAGCAGTTGACAATAAGAAGGTTTTTCACCACAGGGGGTGTCTTGAAATATGGATTCATAGTGCTTTCTAGTCAAATAAATTCTTAATTTCTGACGATGCCCACGCCGACACAATACGCTTGCCCGACGGAGTGTAGCTATCGCCCGAGGCCAAAATCTGCATAGTCAATCGCTCGGCATCATCCTGCGAGAAGCGAACAGCACCCACAGCCTCGCTATGTGCCAAGGTCTGCGCCAAGGCGTTGCGACGCAACTCCACAGCCGACTGCGGCAACTTGAGACTCTGCAACAAATCGTAGACCGCTCTATCCAACTGCTCGGTATGTACATCGGCAGGGATACCAAACACCTCGATGGTATTTGCACCCTGCGCCTTGATATCGAAGCCGAGAGCTGCGAAGTCTACTGCATACTCCTCGACCAAGTCGTACTCCTCCTCGGTCAAAGTGAGCAACTCGGGGAACAGGAGTTGTTGCGACACGGTGTGACCACTCTGCAACGACGCAGCGTAGTGGTTGTAGAGCAAGCGCTCACGAGCTCTCGCCAAATCGACAACCAGCATCTTCGACGGGAAGGTTGCCACTGCGTAGCGACCACAGCAGAGATTTACGCTCGACGGCTCCTCACGGCTCTCAACGCCCAAGTCGAGAAGTTGCTCCTCGCCCTCGCTCGCCTCGAAGTATTCGAAGTCGTTATCGGTAGCCCTATCGCCTCCGAAGATATCCGACGGAGTGATGGCAAACTCATCCGAGAGCTTTGGTATAGCCGACCAACTGCCACCAGAAGCGAGAGTCTCACTCTCCTCCGAGCCGTAGTCCTCGGCAAACGGATTGTAGTTATCTTTGGTTGTTGCACGAGGCTCGGCATAGCTTACGCCCTGCGTAGCAACAGGTATATCGACCAAATTCTCCGCCTCGAAGTCGATAAGCGGCATCGCTCCACTCTTGGCGAGGGTCTCACGCACGGCGGCGTTGAGAATCTGCCATATAGCGTCGTTGTCGGCAAACTTAACCTCGGTCTTCTGGGCGTGAACATTCACATCCACACGCTCGGTATCGACCGTAATATAGAGGAAGAATGTAGGATATGCCTTCTCGGGAATAAGCTTCTCGTAGGCCTTCGTCACCGCCTTATTAAGATATGGCGAGCGGAAGAAACGACCATTAACGAACATATACTGCTCGCTCGAGTTGTTGCGTGCTGTCTCGGGGCGACCAACATAGCCCTTAATCGAGGCGATAGTGGTCTCGACATCCACCTCCAACAAGTTGCGTCTTGTGGCGTTGCCCATAACGCCCACGATGCGCTCTACGAGCGACGATGCGGGCAAGAGATAGATTGGTGCACTGTTGTTCATCAACGTACAAGAGACCTCGGGGTGGCAGAGCGCCACACGACGGAACTCTCGTTTAATATCCGACGAGAGCGACGACTCCTTGCTGTTGATAAACTTACGACGTGCAGGGGTGTTATAGAAGAGGTTGCGCACCAAGAACTGCGAGCCCACCTCGGTAGCTATGGGTGTCTGCGACACGAACTCGCCACCGTTGATGATGGTCTGTGTGCCCACCTCGCAGTCGGCCTGACGGGTGAGAAGCTCCACCTGCGACACAGCCGAAATCGAAGACAACGCCTCGCCACGGAAACCAAAGGTGTGCAGAGCGTAGATATCGTCCAACGACGAAATCTTGCTCGTTGCGTGGCACTCGAAGGCCATACGAGCATCCACGGGCGACATTCCTCGTCCGTTATCGATAATCTGCACAAGGTCACGACCGCCGTTTACGAAATTAACCGTAACCTCGGTTGCGCCTGCGTCTATAGCGTTCTCCATCATCTCCTTCACCACCGATGAAGGGGACTCGACAACCTCGCCAGCCTTAATCTGGTTGGCAACAATCTCGGGTAGTAACTTAATGCAATCTGCCACCTTTTCTACTCCTCCTTATAATCGTTTGGTACAATCGTAATTGGTGTGTATGGGTTAAACTCCTCGATATCTCTCTGCTGAACCTCCTCGGCAGTAGGTTTCTTTGCAGAGAATACCTCGACAATGCGAGGTACAAGCGCAAAGAGGATAATCACAGCCGTAGCAACCAACATCAAGAAGACTACAGACGGCATTTTGCTCTTACTCTTGTTCTCCTTTGCCAATCGACGAGCCTCACGCTGGGTGCGGATATACTGACCCGGAGTGTACTCGCCCTCATCGTGCGACGAGGTGCCTCGCAACTCCTTACGACGCTGGTCACGACGCTCCTGCTCGGGGTCGTAGTAGCGTGGTATGTAACGAAACTTGTTGGCGTGCTTCTTTATCGGTGTAAAGATTCCCATATCTTTTATTCGTTATCCTCTTCAGTATGCTTTGATTGCTACCTAAAGAAACTCTTCATTCTCTCAAAAATATTCTGCTTGTCAACGCTCTCAGCCTCCTTGAAGTGAGGTTTGTCGGCCAACTTCTTAACCAACTCCTTCTCCTCGGATGTGAGCGAAGTAGGGATTGTGATGTCCACAACTACCAAGATATCGCCTCGACCATAGCCGTTAACATCAGGCAAACCCTTGCCACGAAGGCGCAACACCTTGCCCGAGTGAGTGCCCGGAGCAATCTTAATCTTCGCCTTACCCTCGATGGTTGGCACCTCGACCTCGCCACCAAGAATCGCTGTTACAACGGTGATATTGAGGTTGTGAATAAGGTTGTTGCCATCACGAACAAGCTCTGGATCACGCTCCTCCTCAATAACCACAATCAAGTCGCCATTGACACCGCCTCGACGAGCCGCATTACCCTTGCCCGAAACGGTCAAAGCCATACCCTCGCCAACACCTGCTGGCACCT
>JAFYQY010000019.1 GCA_017559685.1 Alistipes sp. | reverse complement strand
ATAGCCTTCTCAGTAACCTTCACCTTCGAGCTAACCGACTCAACAACCTTCTGCTCGTAGAGCTTCTCGTAAATCTTCTGGTTCTGCTCCTTGTTCTCGAGGATGTTCTTAGCGAAGTTCTCGAGCATCTCCTCTGGAGCGTTAGGCATACCGTACTGAGCGAACTGAGCTGCAGCAAACACCTTTGCCTCTGCCTTAGCCTCCTCAGCCGATACCTTAATCTCCTCAGCCTCGATTACACGACGCTGGATGTAGTTCCAAGTGAACATCTTGAGGAACGACTCGAAGTCCTTCTCGATATCCTCCATAGTGAACTTACCCTCGTTGATAGTATAGAGCCAACGCTTCATAAACTCAGTTGGCATAGCCAAACCTGCCTTCTCGATCAAGAAGTCACGAACTGCGAATGTGAAGAGGTAGTCGCTCTCACGCTTCAACTCAGCCTCGATCTGTGCATCGATATATGCGTCGAGCTGCTCTGCGTTAGTTACGTTACCCTCTGGGAATGCCATCTTGAAGAACTCCTCGTTCAACTCTGGGTTAGCGAACTGACGAATCTTAGTGATCTCCAACGAGAATACAGGGTTGATACCCTCCAACTCTGCCTCCTTAACGCCGAGGATCGAAGCACGCTGCGATGGGTTCTTGTAAAGCTCGTTTACATTAACCTCAGTCTTGTAGCCAACCTTCTTGCCGATGAATGGCTTGCGCTCCTCGTCCGACATCGAGATAAGACCTACGTAAGCCTCCTCGATACGAATCTCGCCATTGTCGAGAGTTACGTTGAGAGCCTCGTCCTTCTTCACCTTATCTACATCCTTCAACTGACCGTAGCGACGGAGGTAGTTGTCGAGGAACGACTCGTGCATCTTCTTGTCGATCTTAATCTTGTGGTAGGTAACCTTATCCTTTGCAGTGAGTGTAACGTCATACTTTGGAGCTACACCGTACTCGAATACGAACTCGTGAGTTGTGTTGTTCTCGAAATCGAAGTCACCCTGCTCCTCAGCTGGAATAACGTCACCGATGTAGTCAATCTTCTCGCTCTGCAAATACTCGAATGCTGCATTCGAAGCCTTGCGGTAAGCCTGCTCTGCTACTGCACCCTTGCCGTACATCTTCTTGATTACGCCCATAGGAACCATACCCTGACGGAATCCTGGAATGTTAGCCTTGCGCTTGTAGTCACGAAGCATCTTCTCAACCTCAGCTGCATAATCGCTCTCCTCAACAACGATGCGAAGCAATGCTGCACCCTGCTCTTTCTCTACCTTTGTAATGTTCATAGTGTTTGATTTATTATTTTGTTTGTTTACTTTTCGTCAAAATTTCGTGCAAAGATAATAATTTTTCTCCATTTATCACGTATTGCAGTTAATTTTATTAACTTTGCGGAGATATGAAGCATTTTGTGACCATACTTATAGCTCTTACCGCACTCGTAGCGTGTGGTGGAGCACAAAAGCGCAACACCTCCTCGCAGAGCCAAAACTCGGCGTCGAGGCTTGTTGAGCCGCAGTTCTACACCTACCAGGTAGTTGCAGAGCACCCCCACTTGCGTACAAGCTATACGCAGGGTTTGCAGTTCGTCGATGGCGAGTTGTGGGAGGGCACGGGCGAGTACGGTCATTCACGCATTCTCCGCACCGACCTCGCCTCGGGTAAGGCGTTGCAATCGAGAGCAAATGCGCACAATGAATTTGGCGAGGGAATAACCGTTTTGGGCAATAAAATTTATCAGTTAACCTGGCTCAACGGCAGGTTGCACACCTACGACCGAAAGACGCTCGAACACCTTGACACTCACACTTATAAGGGCGAAGGTTGGGGCTTAACATCCGATGGCGAGAAGCTCTATATGTCGGACGGAACGCACTCTATCCGCATACTCAACCCCGCAACCCTCAAGCAGGAGCGTCGCTTCAGCGTAACTATGCGTGGCGAGTCGTTGCAAAACCTCAACGAGTTGGAGTGGATCGAGGGCAAAATTTGGGCTAACGTCTACACCACCAACTACATCGTTATAATCAACCCCGCAAACGGAGTTGTCGAGGGCGTTGTAGACCTTACGGGCATCCTCCCCGAGACGGAGTACGACAGCAAGACCGACGTCTTGAACGGCATCGCCTACGACAAGGCGACAAAGCGTATCTTCGTTACGGGCAAAAATTGGAGTAAACTATTCGAAATCAAACTTATAGCGCAATGATTACCGCAGTAGAATTTCGCAGACATCTGCACCGCCACCCCGAGCTCTCGTTCGAGGAGGTGCAGAGCGCACAATATATCGAGCAGCGCCTCGACGAGGCTGGCATTTCGCACTCACGCATAGCCGAGACGGGTGTTTTGGCGAAGATTGAGGGCAAGGGCGACCTCTCGAAGGCGATTGTCCTGAGAGCCGATATCGACGCACTCCCAATCGAGGAGCAGACCAACCTGGAGTATGCCTCGGAGAATAGTGGCATAATGCACGCTTGCGGTCACGACATCCACGCTGCGGTGTTGTATGGAACACTGCTTCGCTTGGCCGAGAAGCGAGATTTCGAGGGTACAATCTTCGGACTTTTCCAACCGGGCGAGGAGTGCAACCCCGGTGGCGCATCGAAGGTTTTACAAGAGAAGCCATTTGCCGATTACAACGTAGTTGCTGTGGTTGGCGAGCACACCGACAGTGGCTTGGAGGTTGGCGAGTTGGGCTTCTGCAATGGCGAATTTATGGCGGGTAACGACGAGTTGCGTTTCCGTGTACGTGGCAAGGGCGGTCACGCCGCTATGCGTCAGAACCTGACCGACACGGTGGTTGCAGCGTCGCACCTTGTAACGATTTTGAACGCCGTAAACGACGAGAATACCGTGCTTTCGATTGGCAAAATCGTTGCTGACGGAGCCACAAACGTAATACCCGACGAGGTCTATTTGGAGGGCACTTTGCGCTGCTTCAGCGAGGAGCACCGTCGCACTGTTTGGCACATCATCGAGGCGGCAGCACAGTCGGTAGATGCGAAGTTTGGCACCTCGACCGAGGTCGATATAAACCACGGCTACCCTGCCGTAGTGAGCGACGAGAAGTTGGTCGATAAAGCCATAGCTCTCGCCACCGAAATGGGCGCAACCACAAAGATGCTCGAGAAGCGATATACCTCGGAGGACTTTGGTTTCTACTGCGTAGAGTATCCGTCGCTCTTCTACCGTCTTGGTGTTGGCACCGAGGCTGGTCGTAGCCACACCTCAACCTTCGCCCCAAGCGAGGAGGCCATCGAGGTCGGTATCGACTTTATGGAAATTTTGGCAAAAAGGTTATAGGCCATTGGCTTTTAAGAATAATCGCCTCGCAGTTTTCTGCGAGGCGATTTGTTCTATCTATTTGTGAATCTTGCTATTTATTACCTTTAATGTGATCGAAATATCTACAAATATTTTCAAAATTGCCCAAGTGAATATACTGCTCATTATTCCAAATACGATAACTAAAATACCATAGCCAATCATATCTAAACTACAAAGCGTCAAACCTGATATTAGCGACAATATAACACCTAAAACGAGTAAAATTCCTGCAATACCAGCCACATAACTCTCCGCATCTGTAGTTTTTTGCATCTTTTCTTTGTCTGGCAATTCTAACAATCCCGCCTCAACATCTTTCTCGCAATTATCGCACAACGATTTAGCCGTTCCTTCAAGTTCGCAACCACACAATTTGCATTTTTTAACTTTGCCCATATCCAATACATTTTGCTCACCAACCTCGAATGTGCAGTTAGTATAAAAAGAAAGTGTGAGGCCGATTAGTTTATCTGAATGGAGGCTCTGGAATGCCTTTGACCAAATAAACAATACCCCACACCCGTACTTAGGCGTAGGGCAACGAAAGTGCCATAACACCAAATACAAGGTGACGAGTGTGTTGCCTTCCTTGGTCAATTGAAATTTTCCAGATTTCCATTCAAGGATAAAAGCTAATACACTTTCATCAAAATATGTCTGCAATCCGAAGACTGCACCACAAAATTAAAAAATTATTTTTGAAAGAGCAAAAAAATAGTCGGCAAATAAAATGGCAAAGAATAACATTGAATGGCATGCGTTCGCTCATCGCTCACTGAATGACATTGAATAGCAATAAATATCGCCGACTTGCCATTCAGCAGTCGCAGACTGCGATTGCCATTAAGGGCACAGCCCGAATGCCATTTTATGCCATTTCTGATTCGTCGGCAAAAAAATCTTTCGTCTCTCGTCTCTCGTCTCTCGTCTTTTTATTATCTTTGCAAAGTAGAAAAAGCCAACGGCTAAAAACTAAAACTTAAAGCGCACCCCTAACGACTCTAACGCCCTTAACGCCTCTAAAATCGTTGTGCCGTGGCAAGGGTGGGAGTTCAAAAAAAACTAAGGAACGATGAAAGGAAAGACAAAGCGAACAAACAAGAAAGGTAAAAAATTAGGGTTTCAGGATCGTGCGGGTTTTATCGTGAATATGTTTCGTGAGATGCCCGAAAAGCGATTTACTCTGAAGGGTCTCGCAGCAGCATCGGGAGGTGCCGATCGTGACGGCCGTAACCTTACAAAACATATTCTCGACACTCTGCTCGAGCAGGGCTTTATCGAGGACGAGGGCAAGGGCAAGTACCACCTCAGTCGCAGTCGTATGCCACGCTACGAGGGCGTAGTCGATATGTCGGCTTCGGGCTCGATGTATGTGCAGTGCGAGGAGCTCGATAGCGACGTTTTCGTACATCAGCGCAACGCCCACAATGCCCTAAACGGCGACCGAGTGGAGGTTATCGTAACCCACACATCACGCAATGGTGCAAAGGAGGGCGAGATTGCCAAGGTGTTGGAGCGCTCGCCACGTTGCTACGCAGGTCGTGTAGATTTAACCCACAAGACGATGGCTATCGTAATCCCCGACTCACGCAAAATGCCTGTCGAGATTGCGCTCTCACGCAAGAAATATCCTAACCTCAAGCAGGACGACAAGGTTGCTGTGCGTGTGGTTGATTGGCGTGATGGCGACCGCTTGCCACAAGGCGAGTTGGTAGACGTTTTGGGTACTGCAGGCGATAACGATGCCGAGATGCACGCAATTTTGCTCGAGTACAACCTCCCATACCGCTTCGAGGAGCAGGTCGAGAAGGCTGCAAACGCCATCGACGGACGCATCACCGAGCGAGATATTGCCGAGCGTCGAGATATGCGTGAAGTAACCACTTTAACCATCGACCCTGCCGATGCGAAAGATTTCGACGATGCACTCTCAGTGCGCAAAATCGGCGAAGGCAAGTACGAGGTGGGAGTTCATATTGCCGATGTTACGCACTATGTGCGTCCCGACTCTACAATCGACGACGAGGCAATTGAGCGAGGTACGTCGGTCTACCTTGTCGATAGAACTATTCCGATGTTGCCCGAGCGACTCTGCAACGACCTCTGTTCGCTCAGACCACACGAGGACAAACTCGCCTTTTCGGCTGTATTCCACATCGACGAGAAGGGAAAAGTTTCGCAGGAGTGGTTCGGTCGCACCGTAATTCACTCCGACCGTCGCTTCGCCTACGAGGAGGCGCAGGCGGTAATCGAGACAGGCGAGGGCGACTTCAAGGAGGAGATTTTGACACTTCACAACCTTGCACAAACACTCCGCAAGGAGCGCTATCGCAAGGGCGCAATAGCCTTCGACCGTCGTGAGGCGAAGTTCCACCTCGACGAGAAGGGACACCCTACGGGTGTATATTTCAAGGTGCAGAAGGAGGCCAACCAACTTATCGAGGAGTTTATGCTCCTGGCAAACCGTCGTGTGGCGGAGTTCTGCGCACGTGCGCACGGCAAGGAGCGCACTATGGTATTCCGTGTGCACGACCGACCAAACAGCGACAAGTTCGAGCGCTTCCGTTCATTCATCCTCCGCTTCGGCCATATCTTCAAGTCGTCTATCGAGAAGGGCGAGGCGGCAGCCAAGGAGTTGAACAAGTTGCTCGCATCGATTAAGGGTAAGCCTGAGGAGAATGTAGTATCGACACTCGCCATTCGTTCGATGGCTAAGGCGGTTTACACCACCGACAATATCGGCCACTACGGCTTGGCATTCCCATACTACACCCACTTCACATCGCCTATCCGTCGCTATCCCGATATGATGGTGCATCGTCTGTTGCAGCGCTACCTCGATGGCAAGCGCTCGGCCGACAAGGATATGCACGAGGCATTGTGCGTACGTTGCTCAGAGCGTGAGGTTATCGCAGCCGAGGCGGAGCGTGCGTCGATAAAGTACAAGATGGTCGAGTTTATGGCCGACCGCATCGGCGAGGAGTTCGACGGTCATATCTCGGGTATGAGCGAATGGGGCGTATTCGTGGAGTTGGAGGACTCGATTGTCGAGGGTATGATCCTGATGCGAGATATCCCAGGCGACTTCTACCAATTCGACGAGGAGCGCTACGAGGTCTATGGCCACTCTACCGGACAGATATTTACCATCGGCAACAAGTTGCGCATACGAGTTAAGAGCGCCGACCTGCGTCGCCGATTACTCGACTTTGAGTTTGTAAAGAGATATTAACCGATGAAGTTGCAACACATCTACGACAAAGCATTTGCGGGGGAGCGAATCTCGGCAGAGGAGGCGTTGCGTCTATGGCGTGAGGCTCCGCTCTGCGAACTCGCATCGCAAGCCGACCGTCTGCGTGCCGAGAAGGTGGCCGACAAGAGCGTCGTGACCTGGCAGATTGACCGCAATATCAACACCACAAATGTCTGCGTGTCGGGGTGTCGTTTTTGCAACTTTCACTGCAAGCCCCACCAAACCGAGAAGCACTTTATAACGCCCATCGAGGAGTATATCCGCAAGACCGAGGAGATGTTCGCACTCGGTGGCGACCAGCTACTCCTACAGGGCGGTATGCACCCAAAACTCGGCATAGAGTACTACGAGGAGCTGTTTTGCGCCCTCAAAGAGCATTTCCCAACGCTTCGTCTCAACGCACTCGGAGCACCCGAGGTGGCACATATAGCAAAGATTAGCAACCTCTCGACACAGGAGGTCTTGGAGCGTCTGCGCAAGGCGGGTTTATCGTCATTGCCAGGTGCTGGAGCCGAGATTCTGGTGGAGCGAGTACGCAAGATTATCTCGCCTGCAAAGCCGAGCGTCGAGGAGTGGCTACGAGTGATGCACGAGGCTCACGAGATGAATATCCCGACCACTGCAACGATGATGTATGGCCATATCGAGACCATCGAGGAGCGTATCGAGCACCTCATTCGTCTGCGTGATCTGCAGGCCGAGTGTCCTGAGGGCAACTACGGTTTCACCGCCTTCATCCCGTGGATATTCCGTTCGGCAGGAACTCAACTCGAGCAGATGGGCTACGCCACTCACTTCTCGCCAACCGAGTACCTACGTCTTATCGCCATCGCACGACTTGTGCTCAACAATATCCGCAATATTCAGGCGTCGTGGCTCACCGTGGGCAAGCAGACTGCACAGCTCGCACTCCACAGCGGAGCGAACGATATGGGCTCGATTATGATTGAGGAGAATGTCGTCTCGTCGGCGGGTGCACGCAACCGCTTCGACCGTGAAGGTATCTGCCACGCCATTCGTGAGGCGGGCTTCACGCCACGACTCAGAAATCAGCTGTACGAGTACAGAGATTAAACTAAGAGAGAGTAGTTGATAGTGAGTAGAGAGTAGTTTTTGAAAACTCTACGCTCCCCAAAAAAAACGAAAATCAGAGATATTTGAGCTATTTTTATGCGAAGCAAGGTGGCGAGAGCGGAGCATACTTGGGCGTATGTGAGCATCTCGACATCCGTAGATTCGTGCAAAAAGAGCCAATTAGAATAGCAAAAGGAGCCACTCGGCTCCTTTTGCTATTCTATAAGACCTTCAGGAAGGACAAACTTGATAAACTTCTTATCAAAATCTATCGCAGCGATAAACTCCTCGACGGCAGGAACAAGATGACGTTTGCCTTTGAGTTCGATCTCGAACAGAGGGTTGAAGTCGTTATCGTAGAAATCGACAACCTCGCCCTTGGTGCGACCGATGCGCACCTCGAAGCCTATAAGGTCGTCAAAGTAGAACTCGTCGCTCTCCTGCTCCTCCTCCTCGAGCAAAAGTTCGTGGTCGAGAATCATCTCGGCACGTTTTTCGGTGTCGATATCGGCAAATGCAACGACCGCACTGCGCTGGCCACGACGAGCGAATGAATCACAAAAAAGAGGAACTACCAACTCCTCCACTTTCGTGAAGAAGGGTTGTTCCTCCCAATTGAAGTTGTCGGGCAGGGTGTCGTAGAGGTTGATTACTACCTCTCCCTTTACTCCGAAGAGCTTGGTTATGCGCCCTACCGTCAACATCTTTTGACCTACTCCTCAGCAGGTGTCTCAGTTGCCTCAGCAGCCTCCTCTGCAGCTGCAGCAGCAGCCTCGGCCTCAGCAGCAGCCTTGCGCTCTGCGATAGCAGCAGCACGAGTCTCCTTGATTGCAGCCTCAGCAGTAAGGCGAGCCTTCTTGTCAGCCGACTTCTCGGCCTCCAACTTGTTAACCTTAGCGGTTACCTTGCCCTCCTTCTCACCAAGCCACTTGTTGAACTTAGCCTCAGCGTCGCTCTCAGAGAAAGCGCCCTTAGCTACGCCACCGAGCAAGTGTTTCTTGTACAATACGCCCTTGTACGAAAGAATCGCACGAGCAGTATCAGTAGGTTGTGCGCCCTTCATTAACCAACCCAAAGCTTGCTCGAAGTTAAGGTCGATTGTAGCAGGATTCGTGT
>JAFYQY010000214.1 GCA_017559685.1 Alistipes sp. | reverse complement strand
GAACCACCCTTCTCCAACACCTTCTTGATAGTTGGGATAGCAGCACGGATACGAGTGTCGTCAGTTACCTGACCCTCGCCATTGAGAGGCACATTGAAATCCACACGGATAATTGCACGCTTGCCTGAAAAGTCGTAATTGTCAATTGCGAACATAACTTTTTAGTTTTGAATGATTTATAATTTTGTGTTATTCTGTTAACATTTCAACGGCGCAAAGATACAAATAAAAACGGAAAACGGAGAGCGGAAAGCGGAAAACTTTCAGAATGAGATGTGTAAAATGCAGAATTTTGAGGGCAATAGATAGTAAAAATCGGTCAAAAAGGTGGGTTTTCAAGGCGTGCAAGGCGATGAATGCGCAGCATACTTAGACGTATGTGAGCAATTCAGCGTCCGTAGCACAACGCAGAAACAGGCTTTGCGTGTAGTAAAAATCGGTCAAAAAGGTGAGTTTTCAAGGCGTGCAAGGCGATGAATGCGCAGCATACTTAAACGTATGTGAGCAATTCAAAGTCCGTAGCACAACGCAGAAAACACCCTTTTTCACCGATTTTTTTAGAATACCTCTTGTAATATTTCGATTGATCGTACCGAACGGATAGCGTCGAGGTGGATGGAGTAATACTCCACAAGGCGAGAGAGCATTGCTACACGTTGCTCTCGGTTGAGCGGTATCTCGCCAAGACACTCAAGGTCACACTCAGTCAAGTCACGCAACAGTTCAGCCTCCTCCTCGTTCATTGTGTGGTTGTGCATAGGTTGTATGCGGGTATAGAGACCCTCACGCATATCGAACAGGCTTCCCTTCTGGTGTTCGTTACCAGGGAAGTAGCCGAGGTAGCGGCTCAAGTTGGCAAGGAACCATAGGTGGAAATTCGAGACTCCCTCGTCAATCTCGTCGAGAGCACAAACCGAGCTATGCACAAAGTCGAAAAGAGGCTCATTCGCCTCGCTCTCGCCCACCAGGCGATAGAGCACCTCGGCCATAAAGAGAGCCATTGTCGACTTGCGGATATCGTAGGGTAATGACTTGAAGACCTCGTCGTTCTGTACCTCACGCATCTTATGAAGGTCGCTATGCGGGGACTCCAGCCCCTCGAACTGCAAGAGAAAGAGCGGTTGAAAGAGCGCCATCTTCGAGCCACGACCACGTCCCGAACGCACGCCCTGCACCATATAGCTCTGGCGACCATAGCGATCGGTAAGCATCTGCACGACCATTCCGCTATCGCCGTACTTGACGGTCGAAAGCACCACGCCTCGTGCCTTGTAACTCTTCATTGCCAACCCCATACGCTACAGTGATAGTTTTTCGACCGTATCACGCAAGCGTGAGGTGTCGAGGTGGGTATATATCTCGGTGGTCTCGATGCTCTCGTGGCCAAGCATCTCCTGCACCTGGCGGATGCTCGCACCGCCTGCCAAGAGGTGAGTGGCAAACGAATGGCGGAAGATATGCGGGCTTACGGTCTTATCTATACCTGCTCGCTCCACCGCATCACGAATAACGTAGAAAACCATAACTCGTGTCAAGGCCTTGCCTCGGTTGCTCAAAAATAGGATATCCTGATTCTTCGAGTCCTTCGACTTGCGCTCGTCCATATAGAGCATTATGCGCTCCCTCGCAACGTTGCCGATAGGCACAAGGCGTTGCTTGCTACCCTTACCCATAACTCGGATATAGCCCTCGCCAAAGAACATATCCGAGAGGCGCAGTGCCGTAAGCTCCGACACACGCAGACCACACGAGTAGAGCAACTCGAGCATCGCCCTATCACGCTTGCCCTTGGCTGTATCGAGAGGTATCGAGTTGATAATCTGCTCGACCTCCTCGACCGTCAAGACATCGGGAAGGTGACGGGTGCGCTTCGGCGTACTGATCATCTCGGTCGGAGACTGCTCAATCTTGTCGTTTATCAGGAGGTAGTTGAAGAAGGCCTTCACGCCACTCAACTCCCTAGCCTGCGACGCCTTAGCGTGCTTGCACTCCTCGAAAAGAAAGGCGAGGTAACGCTCGACCATATACTGCTCGACCTTCGTAGGCGGAACGTCGTATTGGCGAAGAATAAACCCAGCAAAAGAGGTGTAGTCACGCATATACGCCTCGACGGTGTTGTCCGACAACCCCTTCTCCAACTTGATGTACTGCTTGAAACCCTTCGCAGCCTTGTTCCACTTCTCGCTATTCTCAGCCATAGTTATTCGAAAATTCTTCAACCACAAAGATAGTGATTTTTTAACATAATATTTTAGATAGGGATATTTTTTTGGCGTCAGGCGCAAATGCCTTCTATGGCGTCGGTTGCTTTGCAACCTCTATAGCGTCGCCAACTCAAAGTTGGCTCTATTGGGGAATGAAAGATATATTAGCCCACAAAAAAAGAAAATCAGAAATGATGAGATTATTTTGTGCGAAACATAATGGCGAAACCCCCGAAAATTCATAGTGTGCTGTTATTTTTGTGCGTTGCGCCTCCGCCCACCTAAAATCAGAGATGATGAGATTATTTTTGTGCGAAGCTAGGCGACAAATCCGCAGCATAGTAAACCTATGTGAGGAATTTGACGTCCGACGCTCTCGTGCAAAAAGAACTCATCAGAATGATTTTCAAAAAAAGAAAAGATGCGCACCCAATGAGTGCGCATCTTTGAATAAAAGTCGTAATCGACTACCAGCTTGCCTTCTTAACGCCT
>JAFYQY010000213.1 GCA_017559685.1 Alistipes sp. | reverse complement strand
GTATGCGAGGCTGCACGCAAGCGAGGTATGGGCGTGCTCGTGAAGCATAATATGGAGGATGGCTTCAAGCGAGGCATCCAGATCGACGAGTCTATCGAGATTGCTAAGCAGATTGAGACCTTTGGCGTTGATGGCATCGTGCTCTCATCAGGCTTCGTGTCGAAGGCACCTATGGCCGTTATGCGTGGTCGTATCCCTACAAAGACTATGGGCTACTATATGGGTTGGAACGAGTGGTTGCAGAAGATCGTCGTTTCGCTCTTTGGCCAGTGGCTTATCAAGCAGTACGACTTCGAGGAGTGCTACTTCTTGGAGAATGCAAAGAAGTTCCGTGCTGCGTTGAAGGGTCCGCTTGTATATGTTGGCGGTCTTGTGTCACGCGAGGGCATTGAGAAGGTCTTGGACGAGGGCTTCGAGCTCGTGCAGATGGCTCGTGCTTTGGTCAACGACCCAGCCTTTGTCAACAAGCTCAAGGCGGGCGATATGTCGACACGCAGTGGCTGCGACCATCGTGACTACTGTATGGCTCGTATGTACTCAGTAGATATGCAGTGCTGCCACAACTGCAAGGAGCATATTCCTGAGCGTTTGTGGCGTGAGATTAACGCAATTAAGTAGGCCGTAGCTATGTGTTTTCGTCGCAACTTAGGCAACGTTGAGCGTGGCTCGGCGTGGGCACTTGTCACAGGCTCGGCACTCGGCATTGGTCGCCAGTATGCCGAGCAGCTTGCCGAGCGTGGCTACAATGTCTATATGGTCGATATCCTCGAGGATGTTGTCCGCGAGGCTGAGATCATCGAGCACACACACCGCGTAAAATGCGTGGGTAAGGTTATAGACCTTGCCGTGATAGATGCAGCAGATAAGCTTCATAGCGAGACTGTTGACCAGGGCTACGTCTTCGACGTGGTCATCAACAACGCTGGTATGTTCTCGCACTGCGACATCCTCACAACACCTGTGGAGCGTATCGAGCGACTCATCGTGTTGCACGACCTCACGCTCACGATGATGTGTCGTCTCTATGGCGAGGATATGAAGAGACGTGGCTATGGTCGCATCCTCAATATGTCGAGCTACTCGATATGGATGCCATTCCCTGGCTTGGCACTCTACAGTGCCTCAAAGTCGTACGTCAAGAGCTTCACTGAGGCCTTTGCCAAGGAGCTCCGCAAGACAGGTGTGTCGATTACTGCCATCTGTCCTGCAGGTATCGCTACAGACCTCTACGGCCTCTCTAAACCTTTGCAGAAGTTCGGCACAAGCACAGGCATCTTGATGAAGCCAAGCAGCTGTGCACGACGTGGCCTCAGGGCTATGTTCAAGGGACGTAGCGTGGTTGTACCCGACTGGTGGTATAAGCTGCTTATCCCATTCTGCAAGTATCTTCCTGGATTTATTATGCGTCCGCTGCGTAACTTCACAATGCAGTGGCAGAAGTAAAATTAAAGGCAATGCAGTTGCAAGAGCAACATACTAACACTCAAGTGGATAACATCGATAACACCCCACGCAAGAAACGACGCTGGCTCAAAGCACTACTCATCACGCTCGGAGCTATTGTAGGTCTTGCGGTGTTAGCTGTGGCCGCCGTAATCATCTGGCTCGGGCCTATCGCTGAGCGTGTTGTGGAGCGTTACGACAAGGAGATTATCGGCCGTCGCATCGAGATGTCAAACCTCGAGATTAAGCTTTTTAGGGGCGAGGTATCGCTCGACAGTCTCCGCCTCTTTGAGCCTAACGACTCGACACACTTTGCAAGCATCGACCGCTTCGAGACAAGCGTCGACATCCGTGAGGCTCTCAAGCGACATATCGACATCAAGGGCATAAACATTGTGCGTCCGCGTGCAGTGGTTGTGCAGCGAGATGCAGAGTTCAACTTCGACGACATCCTCGCGTTTGTAGACTCTACATACCTCAGCTCCGAGGTCGACACAACAGCTATCGAGAGTGAGCCGTGGCGAGTATCTATCAAGAACGTAAAAATTGAGGATGGTGCAGCCTCGTATCTCGACACAGAGCTCGACCAACAGTGGATGCTAAGTGCTCTTAACATCCAGAGCGACAGCATAGTCCTGGGCGACGCTATGACACGCATTGTAGCCTCGACAAGCATCAACCAAAGGGCATCGTTGGCTGCCGACCTCGACATCAACCTTGAGAGTCTCGACTTCGAGCTCAAGGGTCGTCTTAAAGAGTTCTCGCTCTGCGATACATATAAGTATATAGAGCCAGCGATTAACATCAGCGATATTGGTGGTAAGCTCTCAACAGAGATTGCTGCAACAGGAAATGTTAACAACATTACATCGATGGATGTTGCAGGAACCATCTCGCTCGATGAGTTCTACCTCACGGCACGCGACAGTCGCGAGCTCTTTGCTGCTCATAATATCACAGCCAAGATAGCATCACTCAACATCGATAAGCAGTGTTATGTACTCTCGTCACTCTCAGCCACCAACTACTCTACGCAGTTCATTATGCAGAAGGATGGCACAACGAACTTTGACGGCCTCTTCTACGACGAGCCTGAGGTGAGCCTCGAGACCACATCCAAGAGCGTTGGCAACGGCATCTACGACCAGCGTGAGACGGTGACAATATCTACAGATGAGAGTACCTCAATAATGAGTGGAATGACCATCCACATTGGCAGCCTCAAGCTTAACGGTGGCGACATATTCTTTGCTGACCACACAATGAAGAAGCCATTCGAGTACAAGCTCTCTAATATCAATATCGAGAGTCAGAACTTCGACATAGCACAACGCAACAAGCTCACCATCAGAGCCAATATGCAGCATAAGGGTACTGCCCTACTACGTTGGGAG
>JAFYQY010000212.1 GCA_017559685.1 Alistipes sp. | reverse complement strand
GGAAATAAAATTGTGGAAAAAAAAATGGCGCAACTATTGTTTTTTAATTATTATTTGTTATGGAAATAAAAACTTTATTTTGCACCATCAAATTTAACTCGCTGATATACTACATTTACAAATATTTTTCGTACATTTGCAGTAATTAAAAAATGAATAATTTTTAGAAAAAGCATAAACAAAACTTATAATCACAACAACTATGGACAACTTGCAACAGTTAGTTATGTCGAAGGCCGAGAAGTGGCTCGGAGCAGAATTCGACGAGGCAACACGCCAAGAGGTTAAGAATCTGATAGATAACAATCCGAAGGAGCTCGTTGAGTGCTTCTACAAGGATTTGGAGTTCGGTACAGGTGGCTTGCGTGGCATTATGGGCGTAGGTACCAACCGAATGAACAACTACACCGTAGGTTTCGCTACTCAGGGCTTGGCTAACTACCTCAAAATCAACTTCCCTAACGAGGAGATTCGTGTAGCTATCGCTCACGACTCACGCAACAACTCTCGCACATTTGCCGAGCACGTTGCTGATATCTTCGCATCGAATGGCTTCAAGGTATTTCTCTTTGACGAGTTGCGCCCTACACCAGAGCTTTCGTTCGCTATCCGTGAGTTGAACTGTCAGTCGGGCGTTATGGTTACCGCATCGCACAACCCTAAGGAGTACAACGGCTACAAGGCTTACTGGAGCGACGGTTCGCAGGTTACCGCACCGCACGACACTAATATCATCAAGGAGGTAGAGAAGATCACTGAGGTATCGCAGGTATTGACAGGCTTGCACGCCGAGAACATCACCATTCTCGACGAGGAGTTCGACAAGAAGTATCTCGCAAAGATTAAGGAGTTGCAACTTTCGGCTGACAGCGTGGCTCGCTACCACGATATGAAGATTATCTACACCCCACTTCACGGTGCTGGTGTACGTCTCACTCCTATGTCGTTGAAAAACTTCGGCTTCACTAATATTATATTAGTAAAGGAGCAGACTGTTTTGGATGGCAACTTCCCAACCGTTGAGTCGCCTAACCCAGAGAATCGCCCTACAATGAAGATGGCGATCGAGCTCGCAGAGAAGGAGCAGGCTGACCTCGCAATGGCTACCGACCCAGATTCAGACCGTATCGGCTTGGCATTGCGCAACAACAAGGGCGAGTATGTGCTCTTGAACGGTAACCAGACTTTGGTGCTTTTGATGTGCTACCAGCTCACACGTTGGGCAGAGAGTGGCAAAATTAAGGATGGCGACTATGTTGTTAAGACAATCGTTAGCTCAATGATGCCTGACGCTGTAGCTGAGGCTTATGGCGTGAAGTGCTACAACTGCTTGACAGGTTTCAAGTTCATCGCAAAGATTATCCGTGAGAACGAGGGCTTGGCACAGTATATCGGTGGTGGCGAGGAGTCGTTCGGATACCTCGCAGGCGACTATGTTCGTGACAAGGACGGCGTTTCGGCTTGTTCGTTAGCCGCCGAGGCTGCCGCTTGGTGCCGTGACACTAAGGGCGTTACACTCTACGAGTGGTTGCAGGATCTCTACGTTAAGTTCGGTTTCTACCGTGAAGGTCTCGTAAACGTTGTTCGTGAGGGTAAGGATGGCGCAGAGTTGATTCAGAATATGATGGTTGAGTACCGTGCAAATCCTCCACAGACAATCGTAGGCTCG
>JAFYQY010000211.1 GCA_017559685.1 Alistipes sp. | reverse complement strand
CCTCACAACCAACGGTTATGGCTCGCAGAATGTAACATCGATTTCGACTTACTTGACTTGGGACTACTTCACAGCTTGTAAGGTTTGCTTGCCACCATCGGGTGACTATGCAACTGCAAACTGCTTGCAGATGCAGGGTAACACCGACGCAGCTAAGCAGGGTCGTATCGGTAACGTTTCGGCAACTCCTAAGCGCATCACCAAGATTATCGTTGAGTCGTACAACGCTAAGTACACTCCTAACTTCAACCTCGCACTCGGCACTGAGCAGGTTGTAGGTACTTCGGTTCCTGCAAACATGATCCCTGCAGAGACAATGACTACATCGTCGGTTGTAGAGGGTGCTTTGACCAAGTATGTTTCGACTTACGAGGTTACTTCGGGCGATTACACTTACTTCGCTCTTTACAAGAATACTACTGGTGCATTCTACTTTACAAAGATTCGTGTAGAGTACGCAGAGTAATTCTAAATTTTTAATCCAAGGCAGGCTGATTACCTGCCTTGGGTACTATGAAACGTTAGTTTCGACAGAGAGAAAAATAGATTTTTACGAATAAATGAGAGAGACACGAAAAAACATTCAGACATTTTTTAGAGGCATCAACCGCAGCGTAGTGGCTGTGTTGGTGCTTGCATTGGGTTTTACGGCTTGCGATTACGAGGAGTGGTCGCCATATAAGTCGAACGCAGAGATGAACTCTTTGATAGTATCGGCGCAGACTTCGACTATTACGGGCAAGACTATCGGAGACCCGATGCTTACTTGGTCTTTGGTGGTTACCGATGGCAACGACTTCTGCACAGCGGTAAAGAAGGCAGGTTTTGTGGGTAGCGACTTCTCGCTCAAGTTTGATGCAAACGACAACAACTATGAGCGCATCGCACGAGCAACTATCACTTTCAGCGACGGCTATACCAAGAGTTTTGAGTTGCGCCAGCTTGTGATGACCGAGAATCCTGACTACGACCGTGCGTGGGCTGAGCAACCAGCATATAAGCAGGGTAGCTCGTTGGTACACAAGACCTACTATACAACCTTGAATGATAAGCGTCGTGTACGTAACTTCTCGATTTGCTACGACCTCGACAAGATTTGCTCACGTTGGGTGGCATATCCTGCACACAATGTCTACACTTCGGGTCGTGACTACCAGGTGGGCGGAACAACAGCTGGTCGTACAAATGCTTGGGCGTTTGACGATGCTGTAACGCAGTACGCCTATAGTACTAACTGGAGTACCGCATACGAGATTGTCAGCACCTATCGCTCGGATATTGATGCATACGACACCTATACAAACCCAATTATCCCGCAGTCGAAGCAGGCAGATATTCGCTTCAACAGCGGTATCGGTGGTGGTTATGCTCGAGGACATATGCTCCCTTCGGCTGACCGCTACAACACCTGGAACACAAATGCACAGACCTGCTACTCAACAAATATTATGGCGCAGGACTACGACTTCAATAGCGCATCGTGGGGTACTTTGGAGAACAAGGTACGTACCAAGGTGTGTGCCGACACATTGTTTGTTGTGGTTGGAACACTCTTCGAGAGCAATAAGACCGTAAGTAAGAATGGTCGTACTATCTCGGTGCCTTCGCACTGCTTCAAGATGTTACTCCGTACAAAGAGTGGAAATTCGAAGAAGAATATCTCGGAAATCAAGTCGGTTGACGAGTTGATGTGTATCGGCTTTATTTTCGAGAATAACGCAACGGGCGCAAGCACCTCGTTGAGCAGTGCAGCGACAACAGTAGCAGAGATTGAGCGTCGCTCGGGCTTCTCGTTCTATCAGAACTTGGATCCTTCGATTGCCGACAAGGTTAAGTCGCAGTGCAACTTCAGCCAATGGAATTTTTAAGCAAAACTAATTATAAATTATGAAAAAGGTACTTTTATCCGTATGTTTGGTGGGTGCATTCCTTTTAGCGTTTGCGCAGAAGCCTTACAAGGTGGTATTCTACAACCTCGAGAACTTGTTCGATACAATCAACGACCCGAACAAGAACGATGAGGAGTATCTCCCAGAGGGTGCTCGCAAGTGGACTACCTACCGCTACAACTGTAAGCTCGAGAATATGTCTCGTGTGTTGTTCGACATTGCAGCCGAGGACAAGAATTTCCCTGCCGTAATCGGTGTGTCGGAGATTGAGAATCGTCTCGTGTTGGAGGACTTGCTTGCAACTCAAAAGTTGGCAAAGGCAAACTATCGTATCGTTCACTACGATTCGCCTGACCGCCGTGGTGTAGACTGCGCATTCTTCTATCGTCCCGACAAGTTCCAACTCGAGGGCTCGGAGGCGCACCGCATCTCGTTCCCTGGTCGTCCAACATTCTTCACCCGTGACTTGGTTGCGATGTGGGGTAAGATTGAGGGCGAACCATTCTACTTCATCGTTTCGCACTGGCCTTCACGCCTCGGTGGTAAGGAGCGTTCGCAGTACTCTCGTGACTTCGTAGCGGGTAAGTGTAAGCACATCTGTGACTCGGTACGCACCGCAAACCCTGCTACTAAGGTGGTGATTATGGGCGACTTCAACGACGATGCAACCGATGCAAGCGTGGTAGAGGTGCTCGGCGCTAAAGGTAAGATGAATAAGTTGGAGAAGAACGATATGTACAACCCATTCTGGGCTATGTACAAGGCTGGTTATGGTACTCTGGGCTACCGTGATGCTTGGAACTTGTTCGACAATATCGTGGTGTCGGAGAACTTGGCAACAGGCTCGACAGGCGAGTTGAAGATTCAGAAGAAGCAGGGCGCAAAGTTCTACGGCAACATCTTCACCCGTCCGTATATGGTACAGCAGGAGGGTCAGTATAAGAACTATCCGTTGCGTTCGTTCGTAGGTTCGAACTTCCAGAACGGATATAGCGACCACTTCCCTGTATACATCTATATCTCGAAATAATCTATATATTAAATAAAGGTATGAAACTTAAATTTTTACTCATTGCAACAATGACGATGCTTGCTTCGACCGTCTTCGCACAGGAGAGCGGTTTGAAGGGTAGAGTGTTGTCTCGCAACGGCAGAACAGCCGTTGGAAATGTTGCGGTAACGATTGAGGGTACAGCCTACAAGGCGCAGACCAACGACGAGGGTTACTTCGAGTTGAAGGGCGTGCCTGCAGGCGACTACAAACTCTCGTTTATCGCACCCGAGTTCGAGAATCTCGACATCGTGGTTAAGGTAGAGAATGGCGTGAAGGATATCAACGCCGTAATCGTAGTACCGAAGGCAGTATCGGGCGAGGTGCTCGACGATGCAATCTTCGCAGAGTTGGACAACGACTCTTCTGCATCGGACACACAGGCTTTGCCGTCGACTCTTTCGGCTTCGAAGGACCTCTACAACAACATTGCATCGTACCGCTTTAGCGAGATGCGTTTCAATGTACGTGGTTACGACTCGAAGCACACCGACGTTTATCTCAATGGTATTCGCTTCAATGATGCATTGACAGGCTATGGTCCGTGGTCGTTGTGGAGCGGTATGAACGACGCTACTCGTAACCAGGAGAGTAGATCGGGCTTGACCACTACTGACTATGGTGTAGGTGGCTTCGCTGGCTCGACAAACATCAATGCTCGTGCTTCGCAGATGCGTAAGGGCTTCCGTGCAAGTGTATCGGGTGGTAACCAGATGTACGCTTTCCGTGCTATCGTATCGTACGCAACAGGTCAGCTCGACAACGGTTGGTCGTTCGCAGTTTCGGCTTCGACTCGTCAGGGTGGTAATGGCTATGTTGATGGCGTATACTATAATTCGTACGGTTACTTCGCAGCAGCTGAGAAGCAGTTCAACAAGCAGCACCGTCTCTCGTTGATGGTGTTGGGTACTCCACAGCAGCGTGGTGCACAGCAGGCTTCGACTCAGGAGGCTTACGATATGTTCGGTAGCAACTACTACAACCCTAACGTAGGTTATCAGGATGGTAAGTTGCGCAACACACGTGTTCGTCGCTCGCACGAGCCTATCGTGATGTTGAACTACTACTACGACATCAACGAGAAGACTCGTTTGACTGCGGCTACATCGGTGCGTTTCGGTTTCAATGGCTACTCGGCACTCACTTGGAAGGAGGGTGCAGACCCACGTCCTGACTACTACCGTTACTTGCCATCGAACTACACCTCGCAGATTGTATCTGATCAGAATGGCTTCGGTAACTTCTTGATGACAAATATGAATCGCTTGAATGAGCAGGGCTTGTTCAACGAGGCATTGGCTGCTTACCAGAGCGGTGTTACACAGGGTTTTGTAGACGGAATCTTCAAGGCGTCGTCGAACGATCAGATCTTCTCGTACTTGCAGGGCGCAGCTGAGGCTCGTGCAAATTGGAATGGTCGCATCGACTTCGACAATATGATCAACTCGAACAAGAATGGCTCGACTTCGCCATACGCTGACGGTCACCGTTCGAACTATATGATCGAGGAGCGTCATACCGACCAGATTGACTACAACTTCGCTGCAAATATCTCGCACGATTTCAACGCTAACCACCACCTCTTGGCTGGTGTTAAGGCACGTGTAAACCGTACCGAGTACTACGACAAGATTAAGGACTTGCTCGGTGGCGATTTCTGGGTAGATGTTGATAAGTTCGCAGAGCGTGATATGGGTAGCAACCCTGTTGCATATCAGAACGACCTCGACTACTACAACGAGCACGGTCACGCTCGTATCGTTAAGGAGGGTGATAAGTTCTCGTACGACTACTACGCACACGTTCGTCAGGCGCAGTTGTGGGGTATCTATCAGTTCCGCACAGGTGGCTTCGAGATGAATGTTGGTGGCGAGCTTGGCTACGCAGGTATGTGGCGTCACGGTTTGTGGCGCAAGGGTCTCTTTATCGACGACTCGAAGGGTGATTCGAAGCACTTGAACTTCTTGACAGGTAAGGTTAAGGCGACATTCTCGTATCGCTTCTCGCAGGCTCACCACTTGGCTTTGAATGTTGGTGCTGTTCAGGACGCTCCAACCTTCAATTCGGCATTCGTGTCGCCTCGTACTCGTAACACTGTTACCCCAGGTTTGACACCTGAGCAGGCATATAGCGCAGAGTTGGTTTATAACCTCAATTTGCCTTATATCCAGGCTCGCGTGGCAGGTTACTTTACCGAGATGACTAACGGCTCGAAGGTTATTTCGTTCTACGACGATACTCAGTCTTCGTTCACCAACTTCGCTATGAGTAACATCGACAAGCGTTATATGGGTGTCGAGGCTGCTGTACGTGTTCCAATTTGGAACGGTTTGGCATTCCAGGGTGCTTTGAACTATGGTGACTACCGCTATACTTCTGACCCTAACTTCGTACAGACCGTAGATAACAGCAACAAGATTAAGTTGGAGGATAAGGTTTATTGGAAGGGTTACTACGTTGAGAGCACTCCGCAGTTTGCTGTGAATGTTGGTCTCGACTTCCGTGGTCCAAAGAACTGGTTCGCTTCGATTAACTTCAACTACTACGACAAGTTGTATCTCTCGATGAACCCTGCATACCGTACCGATAACGCAGTGTTGCCATATCGCAAGGTGTTGTTCAGCTCAAGCTCTGACAATGCACAGAAGATGTGGGCTTTGCAGGAGATGGTAGAGATGCGTGCAGAGGAGGAGCTCGGCCACGCTTACACTTTGGCAGCAAGCCTCGGTAAGAACTGGTATATCAACCGTAAGTACACCATCGGTTTCAGCGCAGAGGTTAAGAATATCCTTAACAATCAGGGCTTCCGCACAGGTGGTTACGAGCAGATGCGTATGCGTAAGGTGCGTGGTATGATGCCAGGCCAGAGCAACCCTGCAACAACCTACTACACTCACTTCGATGCGAAGTATTTCTATATGTTGGGTACAACCTGTTTCGTAAACGTTTACTTCCGCTTCTAATGTCAAACCGAAAAATGAGAGAAAGAATTATGAAACAGTATAAGATGATTTTGGTAGCATTGCTCGGTTTGGTTTTGACCGCTTGCTACAACAATTTTGAGCAGCCAAAGGCTCCTGTCGTATATAGCGACGAGACCTTCGAGGCGTTGAATCCTGACTTGCAGTATATCTCAATCGCTGATTTGAAGACGCTTTTCGGTCAGACCAGCGGTACAGGCGACACAGGCGGTCAGGGAAGCACCAAGTATATCCGCTTTGTGGCTAATCCTGAGAAGGAGTGTACTGCTTTCGAGTTGGAGAAGGAGTGGTACAACACTGGTAACTACTACATCAAGGGTAAGGTTATCTCGAACGACGAGCAGGGTAATATCTACAAGTCACTCTATATCTTTGACGGTACAGGAGCTATCGAGTTGAAGCTTACTAACGGCTTGTTCCTCGACTATCCTTGCAATATCGAGACTAAGGAGACTATGTGGGTATATGTTAAGATTCGTGACTTGTACCTCTGTAACTTCCGTATGATGCTCTCGTTGGGCGATATCCCAACTTCGAGCTACAACTCGTACGGTACCTACAAGTACTACGCAAACTCGAACATCGTAAGCCAGATCAAGGTGCGTCAGCACGTGTTCCCAGGCGAGAAGGCAACTCTTACAGAGAGTGCTACTGATGAGACTGCAGATATCTTCGTAGTTGATGAGAATACCTATTCGAAGATTCACGGCGGAAATACCGAGAAGTTCCTCGGTCGTTTGATTCGCTTCAAGAACTTGAAGGTTCACTACGCAGGTGTTGCTTATCCTAAGGCTGATGGCACAGTTGTTACTCCTGCTGCGTTGAAGAATGGTTCGTTCGATCAGATCTATCCATCGTGGCTCTCTACAAGCGGTATCCAGGAGACTTTGCCTACAACTCCAGGTGGTGCAATCACCCAGGTTGTAAACCGTCCTTGGTATCACTACGCATACAGCCGCAACAATGTGGCTCTCTATGGTAGTATCTGTCTGACATATCGTACCGATCTTGATAATGGCTCAGATCACTATACTTCTGACCACGGTATCTATATGCTTCGTACCAGCGGTTACTCTCGCTTTGCAGGTAACTATGCACCAAAGCACGGCTCGAAGGGCGATGTATTGGCAATCTATCAGATTTACTCGAAGCAGTCGGACTACACAGGTGGCGAGAATGACTATTCGACCTACCAGATTGCTATCAACCGTGTAGAGGACTCTGTATTCGAGAATGTGGAGCCAAAGAGTGCATATCCTGCTTGGAGCGCACATATCAAGTGGGCTGAGAATAACTTCCCTAACTACATCTATCCTGCTGCTGGCGTGGTAGTTCCTACCGACGAGGCACAGGCTGAGATGATTGCTGCTTGGAAGGCTCAGTATTTGGCAAATAAGCCTGCAAACGACGGCTCTGCAGCTTGGGCGGAGTGGAATGCTTGGGCAGATTGGATCGTATGGGTTTTGGAGAACACTCCAAAGGACGCATACCTCTTGCCACAGCAGATTGTCGAGGATGTTGACACAATATAGTAGTCGAATCAACGGCATATTTAGAAAGCACCTCTAGCATATTTTGCAAGGGGTGTTTTTGTGTGTATGGATTATATGCCTTGGGCTTGTAAAAAACGTCATTCCGAAGGAGCGCAGCGACTGTGGGAATCTCCCTTATATTTTATTAAATTAATAGCGGGAGATTGCCACGAGCCTAACGGCTCTCGCAATGACGTGGTGTATAAAATCACACGCCCAAAGTATAACGTATATAATCCCCTTTTTGTGTTTTTTAGAAAAATTAGTATATTTGTACGAAATTGTGCTATTGTGTTCGATTCTAAACAATAATTGTGTGATTTTGAACGTTACTACTCTGTAGTAAATAGGTGACAAATAGTAGAAAATTATAACTCAAAATATTTATTGAAATGAGACGTTTATTTATTTCTGTCATTGCGTTGGTTGTTGCCATCACAGTGACTGCGCAACCGGGAGCGCAGCAGATTCCGGTGATCCCTGCGGATAAGGCTGTCCGTGTGGGAACGTTGCCGAATGGTATGAAATACTACCTTCGTCACAACGACAAGCAGAAGAATTTGGCCGATTTCTACATCTCGCACGATGTAGGAGCTATCCAGGAGGAGGACGACCAGCAGGGTTTGGCTCACTTCCTCGAGCATATGGCATTCAACGGTACCAAGAACTTGCCTGGCAAGATGCTTATCGAGTACCTCGAGACCGTAGGTGTTAAGTTTGGTGTAAACCTCAATGCGGGTACTTCGTGGGACTACACGCAGTATCTCTTGAAGGATGTTCCAACCATTCGTCCAGGTATCATCGACTCGGCTATGCTCATTTTGCACGATTGGTCGCACTTTATCGCTTTGCAGCCAAAGGAGATCGACTCGGAGCGTGGCGTTATTATGGAGGAGTTGCGTATGCGTGACGGCGCATCGTGGCGTGGTACTATCAAGATGTTGCAGGCTCTCTGCAAGGGTACTCGCTATGAGCACCGCAACCTTATCGGCCACCTCGACGGCTTGAAGTCGTTCAGCCACTCGTCGCTCGAAAACTTCTACCAGAAGTGGTATCGCCCTGAGTTGCAGGCTGTAGTTATCGTTGGTGATATCAACGTTGACGAGGTAGAGCAGAAGTTGCACAAGTTGATGGCAGATATCCCTGCTTCGCCTGCTAATGTAGCACAGAAGGAGGTTATCATAGTGCCAGACAACCAGGAGCCTATCATCTCGATTTTCGAGGATCCTGAGATGCAGGAGACCGAGGCAACTCTCTTTATCAAGCACGAGGCTCTTCCAAAGCACTTGAATAATACTGTTGTTGCTGAGCAGTTGGCTCTTATCGACGCACTCGCTGCAAATATGGCAAATGCTCGTTTGCAGGAGATTGCAATGAAGCCAAATGCTCCGTTTACAGGTGCTCATTTTATGACTGGTAGCATTGGCATCTGCTCGACTATGCAGTGCGCAGGTGTCAGCGTAAACACTCAGGACGGCAAGTTGCTTGGTGGTTTTGAGGCTGCTTATACCGAGTTGGAGCGTATTCGTCGTCACGGCTTTACCGAGAGCGAGTTGGAGCGTGCAAAGCAGACAGTAATGAAGATGCAGGAGCTGGCATACAACAACCGCAACGACCGCAAGAATGGTCAGTATGTAAAGCGTTACCTTGACGCATTCCACAAGAATGCAGCAATGCCTGACGCAGAGACAGAGTGGAAGTTGGATAGCGCAATCATCGCAAACGTTCCTGTGCAGATGATCAACCAGGTAATGCAGCAGTATATCACTGACCACAACCAGGTTGTTGTTGCACAGGCGCCAAAGAAGGAGGGCTTGGTAAATCCTACCGAGGCTCAGTTCTTGGAGGTTTTGGCGAAGGTTAAGAAGTCGGAGATTGCACCTTACGCTGACAACACCGTTAAGGAACCACTCATCCCAGCGGATGCTAAGTTGAAGGGTTCGGCTGTGAAGAAGGAGTCGAAGAATGAGGCTCTCGGCACTACTACTTGGGTGTTGAAGAATGGTTTGAAGGTTGTTGTTAAGCCTACAACCTACAAGGCTGATGAGGTTAAGATTTCGATGCTGGCTCACTTTGGTCAGTCGTCGTTGAATGATGAGTTGTATTGGACTTCGGCACTCCTTCCATCGATGGTTGGTCGTATGGGTGTTTCGAAGTTTACTGCTACCGACTTGCGCAAGCAACTCTCGGGCAAGAATGCAAGCGTAATGGTTGATGCAGATGACTACGAGGCTACAGTTTATGGTCAGGGCTCTCCAAAGGATCTCGAGACTATTATGCAGTTGCTCTACTTGCGCTTTACTGCACCTCGCTTCTCGCAGGAGGACTTCGATGTAGCTATGAATCAGCTCCGTCCTTATATCGAGAATGCGCAGACTAACCCAGACTATATCTCGACTGTACAGCGCTACAAGACTCTCTATGGCAACCACTTCCGTCGTCAGCAACTCAACCCTGAGGTTATGAACCTTGTTAAGTTTGAGCATATCGAGCCTGCTTACAAGGCATTGTTCTCGAATGCTGCAAACTTCACCACTTATATCGTAGGTAATGTTGACTTGGAGACTTTGAAGCCGCTCGTTGAGAAGTATATCGGTTCGTTGCCTGTATCGAAGAAGTTGGCGCAGAAGGTTGATGATGGCGCACAGCCTGTTAAGGATGTTGTCGTGAACGACTTTAAGGTTAAGATGCAGCAGCCAAAGGTTGGTTTGACTCGTATCTACACCGGCCCAATCGACTACACAATGAAGAATCGTGTGGCTGTGGATGTTCTCTCGCAGGTACTCCGTGGTCGTTACACTATCTCGATCCGTGAGGAGAAGGGTGGTACCTATAGCGTAGGCGTAGGTGGTCGTGTAATGGCTGACTACACTCCTTGGTATCAGCTTATCGTATTGTTCGACACCAACGAGCAGATGGCTGATGAGTTGAGCGAGATCGTAGTTAAGGAGATTAAGGATATCGCCGAGAAGGGCCCTAAGGCTGAGGATGTAGAGAAGGTGCGTAAGTATCTCTTGAAGGAGTACGAGAACCAGGTTCAGGTTAACTCGAACTGGATCACTTGGCTCGACGAGTACAACTATCGTGGCATCGACGGTACTGTAGAGTACAAGAAGGCTGTCGAGGAGTTGACTTACGACGATTTGAAGGCTCTCGCCGCTAAGATTTTGGCTGACAACAATATGGCTTATATTGTAATGCGACCAGAGAAGTAAAATTGAAAATTGACAATTAAAGGAAATGCCGAGCAAAACTGCTCGGCATTTCTTTTAGTTTTCCGCTCTCCGTTTTCCGTTTTCCGTTTTCCGCTGTCTTATTTCCACTCGATTGCGGCGGTGCAGGCTACGGCCTCCTCGTTACGAATCTCGAACATCGAGACATTCTCACGCTGCTCGTAGTTGATGGTCAGGGTCTGACCAAGTTTGCACTCGTTTGCGAAGTGAATATCGAGACGCATTGGGCGGTTGTCGGTCAGATACTCAATCGGTAGCGTGTTGAGCATCATTCGGATATAGCGCATAGTGTTTACGTGGCGGTTGAAGTCGATGTCGCTGTACATAACCTTGTGCTTACGTGTTACGGTTGGCACAATACCACGCACCTTTCGTGGCGCATCGCAAGGCGAAGGCTCGTCGCAAGGGTAGCTCGGGTCGAACAGATACTCAACCTCCTCCAACGATACGGGCATACGCTTCTCGAAGTCGATTACGCACCACTGCGATGCTGCACGACCAAATACGGTACCATCCTCGCCGACGAACTCGAAGTTACGAGTCGAGAGTAGGCGAGAGGTGTGGCGGTTTACCCACGTTGCGATGTCGAACTTCTCGAACTGCTCGGGCATACGGTCGAGCTCTACTGCCATACGTGAAAGCACCCACGAACGTCCCTGCTGCATCAAAGTGTCGGCGCTGATGCCATTCTTGCGAGCGTCTATGCCCGCTACGGTGAGCAGATTGGCGCAGAGCGACTCGATGGTTGCGTGGAGTGTAAAATCGACCTGCTCGGTCGAAACGGCAAAGTTATAATTTGCTTTTTGTCCCATATCTACGGTTGTTTATTGGGCGCAAAAGTAACTATTTTTGCCCTAAATAGCAATTTTGTGGCGGTGAAAACTACTTTTGTGACATTTTGGAGCACAATTTGAGTGGTACGTAAAATTTGGAAAAGATGAAAAATATCGCTATCTTCGTGATTGGATCGTAACACATTACGCAAATGGGAATAAAAGTTAAACTCGATACGGTTTTAGCACGTCGCAGAATGACGCTCACGCAGCTGTCGGAGCGTATCGGCGTAACGCCCGCCAACCTCTCTATTTTGAAGACGGGCAAGGGTCGGGCTGTGCGCTTTTCGACGCTCGAGGCTATCTGCCACGAGTTGAACTGCCAGCCAGGCGATATTTTGGAGTACGAGGAGTAGATAAAAAGAGCGACTGGTATGAAGATTGTAATACTTGGACCTGCACACCCATATCGTGGCGGTTTGGCGTCGATTATGGAGACTGTGGCTCGTGAATATATGCGTCGTGGAGATGAGGTTAAGGTCTACACCTTCTCGCTGCAATACCCTTCGTTGTTGTTTCCTGGCAAAAGTCAAACGGTCGATACGCCACCTCCGCACGATTTGCATATCGAGCGTGTGATGAATACCTGCAACCCGCTGAATTGGGTTGCTCTCGGTCGTCGCTTGCGCAAGGAGGCTCCCGATATGATTCTGATGAAGTATTGGACACCGTTTATGGCTCCGTGCTTCGGTACTATAGCTCGCATTGCCCGCAAGAATGGCAAGACGAAGATTGTCTGCCAAATCGACAATGTCGAGCCTCATGAACACCATTTGATTGATAAACCTTTCAACCGCTACTATCTTGGGGCGGTCGATGGCTTTGTCTATATGTCGGAGCAGGTGGGTGGCGAACTAAAGGCCTACACCTCTGCTCCTGCAATCTTCTCACCGCACCCGATGTTCGAGCACTTTGGCGAAAGGGTGGAGCGCACCGAGGCTTGCAAGCATCTTGGAATCGATGCCGATAAGCAATACTTGTTGTTCTTTGGTCTCATTCGTGATTATAAGGGTTTAGATATGCTTTTAGAGGCGTTCGAGAAGGTGGAGGATGAGAACCTTCGTCTGCTCGTTGCGGGCGAATTCTACAACGATAAAGAGCAATATCGAGACATCCTTGATAGACTTGGCGATAGGGTAGTTCTGCACGAGGGTTTCGTGAAGGACGAGGATGTGAAATACTACTTCTCGGCGGTGGATGCGTTGGTGTTGCCATACCGCACCGCTACGCAGAGTGGAGTGACGCAGATAGCCTACAACTTCTCGGTGCCTATGGTTGTAACCCGTGTGGGAGGTCTGCCCGAGATTGTTGCTGATGGCAAGGTGGGCTTCGTCTGCGAGCCTACAGTCGATGGCGTCTACGACGCTATCTCGAAACTCTACAAGGATGATGCATT
>JAFYQY010000210.1 GCA_017559685.1 Alistipes sp. | reverse complement strand
TTGTTTCTTATCAGAAAGCGTGAGATGTGGCGCATCACAAAAGAAAGACCTTTGGGCTGTACGTTTGTACTATCCCGAAGGTCTTTGCTTTTAGGAATGTAACACAGATTGCGCCTTATCACAAGAAAAAAGATTGGTGTCCGAAAGTTTGGGACTCTTCGGACACCTGATGTTAGGTTAGTTAGGTTAATGAGCAAGTGGGAGAACCCCACGTTTGTAGTACAAAGGTACGCCAATTTTTTATTATCTACAAATATTTTATGTTGTTTTTTCACAAATTTTCAACAAATAGGTTAAAATATTAAACAAAATGGCCAAAAATGGTTTCAATTTGTAATTATTTAAAAATTTTAATATATACGAACAAAAAAGTTAAGAAAAGCGAAAAATCATAAAACAAACTATTTCACTTTACAACAAAATTCGCTACCTTTGTGGCAATATATTAATATTGCCAAAGTATGTCATCATATCACACACCTGTCCTGCTCGAAGAGTCTATCGAACTGCTCGATATCAAGAGTGACGGAACCTATGCCGATTTGACCTTCGGAGGTGGAGGTCACACTCGCCGAATACTTCAAGATTTGGGCGAGGGTGGAGCCTTGTACTCCTTCGATCAAGATAGGGATACGTTAGCAAATGCTCCCGACGACGAGCATTTCCACTTCGTAGAGAGCAACTTCCGCTTTCTGCGTTCGGCTCTGCGTCTGCGTGGCGTGACCGAGGTGGATGGTATTTTGGCAGACTTGGGTGTTTCGTCGCACCACTTCGACGCTAAGGAGCGTGGTTTCTCGTTCCGAGGTGATGCTCCGCTCGATATGCGAATGAATCAGCGTGGCGGTCGTACCGCTGCCGACATCGTAAACAACTACTCGGAGGAGGAGTTGGCCTCGATATTCTCGCAGTATGGCGAGTTGGACACAACGTGGAAGATCGCTTCGTGCATCGCTCGTGCAAGAGCTAACGAGGAGATTAAGACCACAGCGCAGCTTGTCAAGGCGGTGGCACCTTGCACCCCAAAGAAGGACGAGTCGAAGTTTCTCACAAAGCTCTTCCAGGCGTTGCGCATAGAGGTCAATGGCGAGATGGAGGCTCTGAAGATGGCGTTGGAGCAGGCGTTGAAGGTGTTGCGCCCAGGTGGTCGCTTGGTAGTAATCTCCTACCACTCGTTGGAGGATCGCCTTGTGAAGAATTTTATGCGTAGTGGCAACTTCGAGGGCAAGATCGAGAAGGATTTCTTCGGTCGTGCCACCACTCCGTTCGAGATTGTAACCCGCAAGCCGATTGTCCCTTCCGACGAGGAGTTGGAGGCTAATTCACGCTCACGCTCGGCAAAGTTGCGTGCAGCGATAAAGTTGTAGCACTATGACAGAGTACGAGAACAACGATAATATCCTCGACAATCAGGAGGCTACAGAGCGTACAGGTCGTGAGGCGCTACGCCAGACTATGCGTACCGAGATAAGGCGTACATATACCGGCGAGAAAAACACCGAGCGAGAGGAACTCTCCACCGAGGATAGCGCAGAGGCGACTGCCAAGGAGGCTCCAAAACGCAAAAAGGGACTTTGGTCGAAGATTGAGGTCTTCCTGACGGGCGATATTCTGCTTGCCGAGGAGGCAAACCGATTCTACAACCTCTTGGCGCTCTTGTGCGTAATCTTCTTGGCGAGCATCTTCTTGATGTTCGTCTCGTTCCAGCGTGATCTGCACTGCAGCAAGCTTCGAACAGAGGTCGACCTATTGAAGGAGAAGGCTATTCGCACATCGGAGGAGTGTACAAACAACTCATCGCATTCGGCAATTCTCAACAAGCTCAAGGAGAGAGGTATCGACTTGGGCGACCCTACAACTACACCGATAGTTTTGAAATAACAGCACAGACAGCACTATGGAGGAGCAACGACACGAACAGAAAAAAGATATTGCACTACGCATTAAGATACTACACATTATATTCATATTGTTGGTAGTATACTTCTTGTTCCATATTGTCGTGCTCATCTTCGGCGACGATAAGTTAGAGAAGGATTTCGAGAAATTGCGAGACAACTTCTTCCTGGTACCACAGAAGGAGTTGGCTCATCGTGGCACTATCTACTCCCGCAATGGCGATGTGTTGGCAACATCGATAACCCGCACAACCGTACGCATCGACTTTGGCTGCGACCGATTCAGAAAAATGGGACAGAAGGCCTACAACAAGGAGGCGGAGATTTTGGCGCAGACGTTGGCCGACTGCTTGGGTGACAAGGGCGCCGACGAATACTACAAGGTGCTTATCGACAACAACCGAAAGTTTATCAAATACGATAGCAAGGTTGTGCCTCGTGAGAGAAGAAAGTGGCTATTTATGAAGGAGACAATATACGACACCGTCTTGACAACAACCGTAAACAAGGGTGCTCGTAACCTCCGCATATTCCGTGATGTGGATGCCAATGAGTGGGCAATCATCAAGAAGGTGCCACTCTTGAGCAAGGGTCAGACCTACACCACCGAGGAGCGTGACTACCGTGTCTATCCGCACGGAAATCTCGCCCTGCGCACAATCGGTCGCTTGGAGCACCACCGTGCCTACGGCGTCGAGTCGGCCTACCGAGATACGTTGGCGGGGCGTGACGGTCGCCAGCTCACACAGCGCATCACAAACCAATTCAAGACTCGAGTACCCGACAAGAACAACATCGAGGCACAGAATGGTTACGACGTCGTGACTACGCTCGATGTGAATGTGCAGGATGTGGCCGACAACGCACTACGTGAGCAGTTGTTAGGCGAGAATGCCGAGTGGGGAACATCCATCGTTATGGAGTGTTCGACGGGCGACATCTTGGCTATGGCAAACCTCAAGCGTGAAGGTCAGGAGTGCGTCGAGGTGCAGAACTACGCTATAGGTATTCCCGTAAACCCAGGCTCGACCTTCAAACTTATTTCGGCTATGGCGCTACTCGAGCACGGAGTACCTACATCACAGAAGTACCACTCGGGACTCGGCGCTACGGTGGCTGTGGGTGGTGCTCAGACAAATGCCCGAGTGACCGACTCGCACCGAATTGGCGAGAGCACGGGTGGTGTGCTCGATATGCGCACCGCATTTGCCGAGTCGGCAAACGTCTACTTCACGAGAGCTGTATACGAGAAATTTAAGAGCAACCCTATACTCTTCTCCGACTTTTGTAAGGGACTTCTTATCGACAAGAAGATTGGTTTGGAGAAGTTTGGCGCACAATGCAAGCCATTGCACTCGCTCGACCACAAGCACCCTTCGAAGTACAACGCTCTGGTAAATATGGCGTACGGCTACGGCTTGGAGGTTACTCCGTTACACACTATAGCCATCTACAACGCCGTGGCAAACAACGGAAAGATGGTTGCGCCACGACTTATACTCCGCACCGAGCGTGATGGCAAGGTGGTGAGCGAGGCCGAGACCGTTGTTCTCAAGGAGCAGATTTGCTCGAAGCGAACACTCGATACGCTCCGTTCGTTCTTGGAGGATGTCTCGAGAGTGGGTACTGCCAAGGAGTATTTCGGCGAGAAGGTCTGTCCATTCAGCAGTGGCTCGAAGACGGGTACTGCGCAGGTTGAGTCGGTAATAAATGGTCAGGTGTACAGAAAGGGCGACGGCTACTACTACGGCTCGATGGTCACCTACTTCCCTGCCGACAAACCTCGCTACACGATTATGACCGCTATCTTCACGAAGCGTCAAGCGGGTAAGAAGTACTATGGTGCGGGCTTGACAGGCCCTGTGCAGAAGCGCATTGCGACATACCTCTACAATCGTGATCTAAACTACGCTAAGGAGGTTACAACCCAGACTCATAGCTTCGCAACGGAGATCAAGGATGGCAATATCGAGAAGATGCGAGCGGTAGCCGACGAGTATGGCGCACCTATGACCTCGAACAGCAAGAGCGGTTGGGGCAAGAGCGAGAGCGCAAAGGATGGCAAGAGCTTGACGGTATCGCCAATGGGTATTACCGAGCGTACAGTGCCAAACGTAGTGGGTATGGGTCTCGACGATGCACTCTTCCTGCTCGAGAACTGCGGTTTAACGGTGGAGGTTATCGGCCAGGGCAGGGTCGAGAAGCAGAGCATAACCCCAAAGAGCGCAGTAAACAAAGTTGGACAAAAAATAACAATTACACTTAAATGATACTAAAAGAGTTACTCAAGGGTGTTACATACGCCGAGTTGAAGGGGTGCGCCGAAATTGAGGTTTCGGGGCTAACCTACGACTCTCGCACCGTAAATAGTGGCTGTTGCTTCTTTGCGGTGGCGGGTACGGTGGTCGATGGACACAACTTTATCGGCAAGGCTATCGAGGGTGGTGCTTCGGTTATCGTCTGCGAGCACATCCCCGAGGATGTGGCCGAGAGCGATGCTACATTCGTAGTGGTTGAGGATACCAACCTCGCAATGGGCACTATCGCATCGAACTACTACGGCAACCCTTCGCACGAGTTGAAGGTTGTGGGCGTGACCGGCACAAATGGCAAGACCACTATCGCTACGCTCCTCTACGACCTCGTGCAGTCGTTGGGACACAAGGCGGGACTTATCTCGACCGTAGTCTACAAGGTTGGCGAGAAGGAGATTGTTTCGACTCACACCACTCCCGATGCGATTCGTCTCAATGCAATGATGCGAGAGATGGTGGATGAGGGGTGCGAATACTGCTTTATGGAGTGCTCGTCGCACGCCATAGTGCAACAGCGCATCCACGGCCTACGCTTTGTGGGTGGACTCTTCACGAATATCACGCACGAGCACCTCGACTACCACAAGACCTTTGCCGAGTATATCCGTGCCAAGAAGTCGTTCTTCGACGCACTTCCAAAGTCGGCATTTGCATTGGTGAACTGCGACGACAGAAATGGCGAGGTGATGTTGCAAAATACGAAGGCTTCACGCCACACTCTCTCGTTGCAGAGAATGGCAAACTTCCGTGCCAAGGTTATCGAGATGATGGCCGAGGGTATGGAGTTGCGCATCGACGATAGAGAGGTGTGGGTGCAGTTCATCGGACGATTCAACGCCTACAACCTGCTCACCGTATATGGTGCAGCCCTCTTGCTCGGCTTCGACAAGGAGGAGGTTCTCACCCACTTGAGTATGTTGCACCCTGTAAGCGGTCGTTTCGAGACGGTATTGGCGAAGGATGGAACAACCGCAATTGTGGACTTTGCCCACACGCCTGACGCACTCGAGAATATCATCAACACAATCGACGAGTTGCGCACCGACGGTCAGCGACTTATCGTTGTCTGTGGTTGCGGTGGCGACAGAGATAAGACCAAGCGCCCTGTGATGGGTGGTATGGCATCGAAGATGGGCGATATCGCAATCTTTACGTCGGACAACCCACGTTCTGAAGACCCCGAGCAGATTCTCCGTGAGATGGAGGAGGGTGTCGAGGCGGGCAATAAGTACCTCAAAATTGCCGACCGCCACGAAGCTATCAAGACTGCTGTGATGTTGGCTGAGCCTCGAGACATAATCCTGCTTGCAGGCAAGGGACACGAGGATTACCAGATTGTCGGCACCGAGAAGTTGCCTTTCAACGACAAAGCCATCGTGAAGGAGTGGTTTCAAAAGTTTAACCGATAACTCCACCGACACTCGCTGTTGATTTTGAACTTTTAATTTTGAATTTTGCATTTAAGTTATGTTATATCATCTTTTTGACTACCTAAACAACTTTTTCGACATCCCAGGTGCGGGAATGATGCACTATTTGAGCTTCCGCTCTGTTATGGCTGTCGTTACCGCTCTGTTGATTGTGATATTCTTCGGCAAGAGCATTATCAAGACTCTGCAGCGCCACCAGATTGGCGAGAGCATCCGTGACCTCGGTTTGCAGGGACAGTTGGAGAAGAAGGGCACACCTACTATGGGTGGCATTATCATCATCTGCGCTATTGTTGTTCCTGTATTGCTCTTTGCACGTTTGGACAACATCTACACAATTCTTATGCTCGTGGCAACGCTCTGGTGTGGTGTTATCGGCTTCCTCGATGACTACATCAAGGTCTTCCGTCACAACAAAGAGGGCTTGCAGGGCAAGTTCAAGATTGTAGGACAGGTGGGCTTGGGTCTCATCGTGGGTACCGTGATGTGCTTCTCGGAGGATGTTGTAATTCGTGAGCGTGTGGCTATCCCCGTAGAGCAGAGCGTGGAGCACACAATCGAGCTTCAACCCGAGGATCAGATGCAGAAGGTCGAGCTTGGCGAGGTGCAGATGAAGACCACAAAGACTACAATTCCTTTCGTTAAGGATAACGAGTTCGACTATAGCTGGCTCACAGGTGGCAACACCACATTGGCGTGGGTGCTCTACGTCTTGATTGCCATCTTTATCATCACAGCCGTATCGAATGGCGCAAACCTCACCGACGGTCTCGATGGCCTGCTGACGGGAGTGTCGATTCCTATCGTAGGCGTGTTGGCTGTATTGGCGTACCTCTCGGGTAACATCATCTATGCCGACTACCTCAATATTATGTATATTCCGAATAGTGGAGAGTTGATGGTCTTCGGTACTGCAATGTTGGGTGCGTTGATTGGCTTCTTGTGGTACAACTCGTTCCCTGCACAGATATTTATGGGCGACACAGGCTCGCTCACAATCGGAGGTATTGTCGCAGTATTTGCACTCTGCATCCGCAAGGAGTTGCTCCTGCCGTTGCTCTGTGGCGTATTCCTTGCTGAGGCTCTCTCGGTAATGGTACAGGTGGGCTACTTCAAATACACAAAACGTAAGTATGGCGAGGGACGTCGACTGCTGAAGATGTCGCCACTCCACCACCACTACCAGAAGAAGGGACTCTTCGAGACAAAGATTATGATGCGCTTTATGATTGTCTCGATTATCCTTGCGGCACTTGCACTTGGAACTCTTAAAATTCGATAACGATGGCAAAGTTTATAGCAGTTCTCGGAGGAGGCATCAGCGGCTACGGCTCGGCAATCCTCGCTAAGAAGCAGGGCTTCGAGGTGTTGCTCTCGGATATGGGGCAAATCTCACCACTCTACCGCTCTCGTCTCGACGAATGGGGCGTAGAGTATGAGGAGGGAGGTCACTCGGTGGAGCGCATCTTGACCGCTTCGGAGGTTATTAAGTCGCCAGGTATTCCCGACAAGGCGCCTCTCGTGCAGGCTCTGCGTGAGAAGGGTGTGCCTGTAATCTCGGAGATGGAGTTCGCTTGCCGCTATATGGGCAAGGCGAAGACTATCTGCATCACAGGTTCGAATGGCAAGACCACAACCACCTCGCTCATCTACAAGATTATGGAGGAGAGCGGCCAGAAGGTTGCACTCGGAGGTAATATCGGCGAGTCGTTCGCCTACTCGGTGGCTACTGCCGAGTACGATTGGTACGTCTTGGAGTTGAGTTCGTTCCAACTCGACGGAATGTTCAAGTTCAAGGCCGATGTGGGTGTGTTGATGAACATCACGCCTGACCACCTCGACCGCTACGACTACTCATTCGAGAAGTATGCGCAGTCGAAGATGCGAATCACACAGAATCAGAATTCTAACAGCTACTTTGTCTATTGTGCCGACGATAAGACCATCTTGGAGCAGCTCGAGAAGCACGACACGAAGGCTCGAGAGTTGCCATTTATGATGCACGCCGCTATCGCAAGCGGTGCGGGCGACGCCTACCCTACCGACGAGAGCACCTTTGTGGCTACCGTAGGCAAGCAGTCGCTCAAGGTCGATATCTCACGCCTTAAAATCAAGGGCAAGCACAACACCTACAACGCTATGGCTGCCGGTTTGGCAACCCTCGCTGCGGGTGTTGCACCTGAGCAAATCGAGATGTCGCTCTACGACTTTGCCGCTATCGAGCACCGCCTCGAGCCTGTTGGCGAGAAGGATGGCATCGAGTATATCAACGACTCGAAGGCTACCAACGTAGATTCGGCGTGGTATGCACTCGAGAGTATGACCCGCCCAACCGTTTGGGTTGCTGGCGGAACAGATAAGGGTAACGACTACACCCCGCTCTACGACTTTGCAAAGAGCAAGGTTCACACACTCATCTGTATGGGCTTGGATAACGAGAAGCTCGAGAAGTCGTTCGCTGGTATCGTGCCGAACATCATCTCGTGCCACACATTCGAGGAGGCTATGGAGGCTGTTGTGCGCTCGGCTCGCAAGGGCGATACAGTTTTGCTTTCGCCTGCGTGCGCAAGTTTCGACCTCTTCAACAACTACCAGCACCGTGGTCGTGAGTTCAAGGCGTGGATTAAACAGCACATCTTCAACAAGTAACTTTTTATGAGTAAGATAGACAACGATAAGAGCCAACAAGCAGAGGCGAAGAAGGGCATACCCTCGATTCTCTCCAAGCTGAAAGTATTGCCCGGAGATAGAGTTCTGTGGGCTATTGTGACGATGTTTTTCGCCATTTCGCTGGTAGCGGTCTACACCGCCTCATCGCAACTCGGCTTCAGAGAGGGAACAATCGACAGAGAGCTTCAGCGCCACTTTATGACGCTCTGTCTCTCGGCCGTCTGCCTCTTTGGCTCCTACATCATCGGTGCAAGCAAGATGTACCGATATACGGTGGTGGCATACTTTGTCTGTCTGCTTATGACCATCGCTCCATACTTTATCGGAGGAGCGACCAACCACGCACACCGCTGGTTGAACCTCGGTTTCTTCCGTTTCCAGCCATCCGAGTTGCTCAAGATTGGAACAATCTTATTCCTCGCAGCGCAACTCTCGGCCAAGCGAGACATCTTGGGTAAACTCCACCTCTTGCCTTCGACATTCGATGTCCGCAAGTGGAACACCCCTCGTGAAAAGGAGATTATCAAGCGAGAGGTGCTGCCTGTCGTTGCACCTATAGCACTCTCGTGTGCTGTGATTCTTCCTGCACACACTTCGTCGGCCTTGCATATCTTCTTGGTGTCGATGGTGCTGATATACATCGCCGGAGTACGACTCAAGGAGATTGGCAAGCTGATTGCCGTAGCCGGATTTTTCGGCTTGGTGATGCTTGCTGCATTCGGACGTTTCGACACCGTGGTTAATCGTTTCAAGGCGTGGTTTGGCGTAGAGGTTGTTGAGAAGGGAGCCCCAAGCACTGGCGGTAAGGACTCCTACTACTCGCAGATGGCCATTCAGAACGGAGGTTTCTTTGGCGTGGGTGCAGGTCGTAGTATGATGCGTGCGAAGCTCACTCACCCCGAGAGCGACTACCTCTTTGCTGTTATCGTCGAGGAGTTCGGTCTACTTATTTCGTCGGTAATTATTCTTCTATACCTCTGGTTATTCTTCCGTTCGTTGCGCATCTTCGAGCGGTGCGAGTGGCTCTATGCGGGATTGTTGGTTGTCGGTTTGGCACTCTTGGTAACAAGCCAGGCCTTCATTCACGTAGCCGTAACCTTGGGTATTCTCCCCGAGACGGGACAAAACCTACCATTCCTAACACACGGTCGTACAGGAATGTTCTGCGCCTCGATTGCTGTGGGTCTCATCCTCAGCATCAGTCGCCAGGTGGAGCAGGGAACGCTCCTGCCACCATCACAACAGAGTAAAAACAAGCATATTTAACTATGGAGGTAAGACTCGATAAATATTTGTGGGCGGTACGCATCTTCAAGACACGAAGCGATGCGGCAGATGCTGTGCGCAACAACCGTGTACTCGTAAACGACGCCTACGCCAAGCCCTCACGTGAGGTTAAGGTGGGCGATAGAATAAGCGTAAAGCGAACACTCGTGACCTACTCCTATCTTGTAAAAGATTTGGTTATCAACCGCCAACCCGCAGCCAAGGTGCCTGACTACTGCATCGACACCACTCCGCAGAGCGAGTTGGACAAGCTCAACAAACCTCGAGAGACAATCTTTGTGTTCCGTGAGCGAGGTACTGGACGTCCTACAAAGAAAGAGCGCCGAGAGATCGACGCACTTATGGATAGTATGTACTACGACGACGATGACGAGTAGAGAGTAGAGAGTAGAGAGTAGTTAAAAAGGTTGTCCACTTTGGACAACCTTTTCTTTTTCTGAGAAACTATATAACAAGAGCTGATTTTAGGCTTGCAAAAGCAGCCTTGTTTGATAGTTTCTATATATCTCTAACCGTTTGAGCGTCGAAGGCAAACGCAATAAATATCATTATCGAGAAGGCCAGCAACGACGAACCTCCATACGAGATAAGTGGCAGAGGGATACCCATAACGGGGAGTACGCCGATGGTCATACCCACATTGATAAGGGTGTGGAATAGGAGTATCGAGGCGACGATATAGCAATATACTCGACCGAAGGTCTCACGCTGGCGGTCGCCCATACGCATAAGGCGTATGATGAAGGCTATCATCAATCCCAATACGAACATCGTGCCGACAAAGCCAAACTCCTCGCCTATGGTGCAGAAGATAAAGTCGGTATGCTTCTCGGGCACAAGGCCATAGCGGATATGCGAGCCTTGCAGATAACCCTTACCCGCAAAACCACCCGAGCCGATAGCAATCTTCGACTGGCGCACATTGTAGTTGAGCGAAGCGTCGTCGGTAATGCCGAGAAAGGTCATAATACGATCCTGCTGGTGGGGTTTCAACACATTGAATATCGCATTCGAGGTTGGCGTAATAGCCACCGACGCAACAAACAACACCACCATAATAAATATATTGCGCAGGCGTGTATGGTAGGCATAGACGCAGACTCCAACCATCGACAGGAGCGTTGTCGAGAGCAATATCGTATAGTAGCTGACCGAGAGGCTCGGCACGGCATTTATCAGAAGGTAGAGCGCTGTGCTCAGACCAAAGAGCGAAGCGAGGTAGATAACTCCGTGTTGCCAATTGCCATTAGCGAAGCAGTTCGACAGCGTAAATACGAGTATCAGCGCCACGAGCAACACCATTGGCGAGTAGATAAACGACAAGAGGAAGAGTGCCGCTATAAATATAATAGGTATACAGAGCCACTTGTTCAACCCCTCACGATAGAGCATCAGCACAAACGAGCAGAGCACCAAGCCCGAGCCGGTATCGTTCTGCAAATAGGTTATTGCCAGAGGTACAAGCAACAACAACGCCACCTTTGCAAGGCTCTTGAACGACGATATCGAGAAGCCATACTCGCTGATAAGGCGTGCAGTAGCCAAAGCGATAGCGATTTTGGCGAACTCCATAGTCTGAAGGCGTATCGGGCCAAACTCAAACCACGCCCTTGCGCCATTCACCGTACGACCTAATGCGAGAGTTGCCAGGAGTGCCAATATCGATGCACCATAGAGATAGTAGGCAATCTTGTGCCACAGACTGCGGTCGAGCAACATTATAACCACGCCCACCACAAGCGAGACACCCAGGAAGACTATCTGCTTGATATAGTTGTGCGAGAAGGAGAGTGCATTGTCGGTGCCCTCGACCCACGAAGCCGAGAAAACTGCGACCAAGCCCACCGCTACAAGCGACAGGTAGAGGAGTATCGCCCACTTGTCGACACTACCAAAGAGTGATCTATTTCTCTCTCGTCCGTACTCCATTACTTCTTTTTCTTTTTATACATCGGGTAGTCAATCTTCTTTCGCTTGACATACTCGACCAACTCAGGTCGGGCAATCGTGCCGGTCAGATACTTCTCCTCGATGAGCGAAGCGATAGGTACCGCCATAGCCGCACCGAAACCTCCGTGCTCGACATATACGGCGATAGCAATCTTCGGCTCTTTGCGTGGGGCAAATGAGATAAAGGTCGAGTGATCCTCGCCCTTTGGGTTCTGCGCCGTACCCGTCTTACCGCAGACGTCGTAACCTCGAAGATAGGCACCCTTACAGGTACCATCCACATTCACACCTCGCCACATACCGTCAACAATATGCTCGAAGTGCTTGGTATCGATCTTTGTATATTGGCGTTGGTAGAATCGGGTGTCGAGCGAGTCTTGACCCTCGACCTCACGCACAATATGCGGTATATAGTAGTAGCCACGATTGGCCACGATAGCTGCCAAGTTTGCCATCTGCAACGGCGTACATCCCAACTCGCCCTGACCGATTGAGAGCGAAAGCAGGGTTAGCGCATTCCACGAACGACGATAGCGCTTGTCGTAGAACTCTCGGTTAGGCACATAGCCCGTACCCTCGCCCAAGAAGTCCGACTCGAGTTTGCGTCCAAAGCCAAACGAGAGAACATAGTCACGCCACGCCTCGAAGCCATCCTTCGAAATCTCGTATCGCTTTTTATTCTCGAGGATATTGCGAAAGACGTAGCAGAAGTAGGCGTTGCACGAGGTCGCAATGGCGTAGTTCAACGCCAAAGGCGAGCGGTGCTCGTGACAGCCTATATGTTCGCCACCCAAGTGGTAACCCATATTACACGAGTATTGGTAGTGCGGTTTGAGCACACCCTCCTGCATACCGATAAGTCCCGTAACGAGTTTGAAGGTCGAGCCTGGCGGATAGCGAGACTTTACGGCTCGATTCCACAACGGCATACGTGGGTTGTGAAGTTCTCGGGCGTAGTTGTTACCACGCTCTCTTCCGATAACGAGGTCGTCGGGGTTAAATGTAGGCGACGAGACCATAGCCAAAATCTCGCCTGTTGATGGCTCGATAGCCACCACAGCACCCACCTTATCACGCATCAACTCCTCGGCCAGCTGCTGCAACTCGGCATCGATAGTGCAGACGATCGATTTTCCAGCCACAGCCTCCTTCAACACCGTATTTCGTTGCTCCTGCGGAGCATAGATATCCTGCAAAACTACACCCTTCTCGCCACGCAACACACCTTCGTAGGCTCGTTCCAAGCCCTCCATACCTATATAGTCGCCGATAGCGTAGTAGCTATCGTTGTTTACCTTCTCGGGCGACACCTCGTTGATACTACCCAGAAGGTTGCCACCTATCTTGCGAGGGTATTGGCGCACGGTACGCTGTGCGGTGTAGAAGCCACTGATATTCATCTCGTCGAGCAGCAACTTCTGCTCCACGGTTATAGGATAGCGTGTCAAGCGATTCTCACGACGATATGGCGACTGGCTTAACTTCTTGATGAAGGCCTCCTTCGACATACCCACAATCTCGCTTACTCTGGTTGTATCGAAGCCCTCCTTTGGCATATCCTTGCGCACAACCGAGACGTCGTAACACAAACGGTTCTGCGCCAAGAACTCACCATTGCGATCGTAAATCTCACCACGAGGAGGATAGATAACCACCTCACGAAGGTAGTTTCTATCTGACAAACCAGCATAGCGATCGTCTACGAGCTGGATATAGCAGAGTCGTATGGCGAGAATGCAAAATACGAGAATAACGATAAGGCGAGTGACCACCCCACGAGAAAAGAGCTTATCCCCAACCATCATAGACTATGCCGACAGGCGTTTTAGAAATAGTGTTATGATGATATAGTCGAGCAATAACGAGCAAGCCGTACTGCAAACAATACGCAACAAGAGCGTAGCGTAGTTATCAAACGAAAGCCACTCGGCAAAGTAGAATAACAGCGAGTGGAGCACTACCATAACAATGAAGTAGCGATGAAAGCGGATGCCGAGTCGCTTTGGCGTAGGTATACCCTCCTCCTTCGATATCGATGATACGCCACCCAAAGCCGAGAGCAGAGGTTGACGGAAGAAGGCTATAGGCAGGGTTACCATAGTGTTCAAACCCGCTGTACCCATAGTCACATCCATAACCACACCGAGTGCCAAGCCCACGGCGAGCATCTTCCATTGCGAATACTCGATTGGGAGCAGGAGCAAGATTGTGATATACACCATAGGGGCTACGAGTGGCGACATAGAGAGGTTGTTCAAGACGAACACCTGCACGAAAAGCACCACAAACACCAACATCGTATATACCCTTGCCTTCATTTTTGCTCTCTAGTTTATATATTGCGATTCGAGTCTCTGCACCTCTTCCGCAGAGTTGTTACGCACAAGCACCACATTGAACAGACGTCCCATATCGGCCGCAAGGCGCACCTTACAGTTGAAAGATGTACCCTTGTCAGCGAGTTCAACGCTCTCGATATTGCCAATTATGGCGTCGCTCGGGAAGTATTGCGAGAAGCCCGCAGGTCGCACAAGGTCGCCCTTATCAACCTTAGCGTACTTCGACACCTCCACAAAGTTTACAATCTGCGTATCGTCGCCACCCCACTCCACCGAGCCGTGGCTACCATCCTCGGCAAGCACACCTCCGATGCGGAAGTCGGCATTGAGCAGAGTCTTGGCAATAGCGAAGTTTTCAGAGCACTCAACCACAACTCCTACAGCATAGCCCTCGGGGGTCATAACCGCCATATTCGAGGTTACGCCGTCGTAGGCACCCTTGTTGATGGTTATAAAGTTGCGACTGCGATTGGTTGTCGATGCAATAACTCGTGCCGAGAGGTAGTCGTACTGCTGTACGGCAGTCTCGACATCAACCTCCGCAGCGGGTACGGTAGCCTCGAGCTCACTGATGCGATCCTCGAGCTTTGCGATGTGTTCGGTGAGCGTGCGATTCTCCTCACGGAGCGAGAAGTAGTTGGACACGCCCGCAAATGTTGAGTAGACATAGCCGATAACCTTATTCGACCACACCAGCAAGCGAGCCTGCGTGTATGGCGTAGAGTAGGCATAACAGCGGATGGCGATAATCTCTAAGATTACAAAGACTATCGCCACCGCAGTTTTGCGTATGAAAAATATAAGGTTATTCATCTATTTTAATTGACAATTGAAAATTGAGAATTGACAATTAAAGGTATTTTCCCATCCAAAAAAATTGTAAATGATTAGGCTATTTTTGTGCGATGCTAGGCGACAAAAGCGGAGCATAGTAGACCTATGTGAGCATTTTGGCG
>JAFYQY010000018.1 GCA_017559685.1 Alistipes sp. | reverse complement strand
GCATTTTTGCAAATTCCTCATCAACTATGTCTTCCTTGTAGATTGAATTAAGTTTATCTTTTAGTGTGTAGTCATACTCACTATAAGCATCTACCTCCACTAAATGCAACTTCTCCACACACTCCCAATTTGGAGTAAATATTCCATTATAAATCTTATTTCCAGCACACAATGTACAACCATAATTTCCATCCTGCAATACTTTAATATGGTTAAATGCAGGCAACTTTTTTACTTGATTATCTTTCATAATATCCATTGTTTTTCTTTTATTTATCACTGATTTTTTAGTGTAATTTTCTTTGATTTTGGGTGGTTTTTTCTCGAAAAAATCTTAAAAATTTCAAGAAAATCTCAAAAAACAACCAGATTTACAGCAGTTTAGCACAAAGATTTACTCAACAAAAGCAACGGAAAAGAGAGATTTTTTGTAAACATTGTTGATTACCAATAACTTACACGGTACTACTATTTGATGGATATGTTGTTTTATGCTTGTGAGGGTTGCACCTCCCTCCAAAAAACAGTGTGATAATGAGAGGGTGGCAGAGTTAATTATCATTATCTATACGGAGAAGTGCCAACAAAAAAGTCTCAACCAGTTCGGTCAAGACTTTTCAAAGATGTTTCATAATCTCACGATATTACACACTATTCTAAATTAGTAATAAAATCCTCCAAAGCATCACGTAGTAACATATCTTTATCATACGATTCATACCATCCATTCTCACCTCTTAAATAGACTTCATCATTATATTCCTCTTCGCAATCATCATATTCGTCATCGTCATATTCGTACTCGTACATTGCAATATCAATATACTCACACTCCGTTTTTTCCAATAGTCGCTCCCATTTACTATTGCCAACAATATCTATTTCAAAGGATTCCCCACCATAATTACTCATATTATTGTTCCAATACTCAATCAATGTGTCTTCTATGTTGAAAATAGGCATTCCATTAACCATCAAATCATACTTCTTCTCAATTCTCTTAATATTATTACTCATACTTACTCATTACATTATTAAATACTACATTCTTAAGTTTGCTATTCTTTTGTAGGCGAACTGTTGCCTCCACAATATTTGGTTTTGTCTTATTCAATTTGGCGACATACAATATATCATTTAGCGATATGCCACATTGCTTTTCAATGTGTTTTGACAACTCCTCTCGCGATAACTTCTTGCCTAACACTCGCTTCGTCAGCACAGAGATATTCTCACCCTTAACAATACCTTCAATAACAGATGACAGGTTGTTCTTTACACAGGTTGCTATCTCGTTGGTCTTACTCAAAGTCTCCTCCTCTCGCTTCAACTTCTTCATTTGTTTTTCCAGTGCCTTAATCTCGGCAGAAATCTCCTTTTGGCGTGGTGATGTCGATACGCAATCTGACTTTGTGGATGTTGCTCTATGCTTCGTTGGTGTCGACCACTCAACATTTCCAAGCGAGGCATAATTTCTATCCCCATTTTTGTAGCGAACACGACTTGCATTGTCGGGGTTGCCCCTGAATGTTAGCAACACCAGATGTGCTACATTAAATTTCTTTTTTCTGCCATCCACATAGAACTCAATAGTTCCATTGTTTGCCTTCAAGAGCTTACCACTCTTCTCGCTATACACATCCCCCTTTTTGTTAATTAGATAACCATCGAGATTTGGAATCTCCACAAAATGCTTTCTGTTGATATTTGCCATAGCATTAAAACGATTAACCTATACATCGTGAGGTTCTAATTATTAAAATAAATCTATTGCTTTTCTCCCTTTGAAAAACAATTCTAATATGTATATTCCGCTTTTTAGGAATTATTTTTATTTTTTGTAAAAAAGTGATATTTTTTTGAGATAGCGAAAGGGTAACAATGCCTAATATATTGGTGTATAACAATTTGAATCTCTATATAAATTTAAAACTTTTTTATATTTTTTGAGATACGGGGAGATTATCCCCCAATTTGTAAATAACAAAGATTTGTTTCAACATTGATTTTTTAGAAAGATAACCTCAACTTTGTGCCTTGAAAATAAGGGTTGCACATACCTATTATATAAAGCAACAGCAAAAAAGATGTCCTAAATCGTACACTGAGCGAAAATATTTGCTACATTTGTAGAGACATATTAATTACGCGGAAAGTGTAAGTTTATTCACAGAGAATAAATCTGGTAAATTTAGAAGAGTGAATAGGCGGACATCTTCTCGCGTCATATCCTGTATTCGGGTATGGCGTGGGGCTGTTGCTTATTTTATCTTCAAGGCTTTACCAGAGCCCATTCTCTTAAAATAAGTTTTCAGCACCACGCTTTTTTTATTTGTATTTACCACTATCGAGGTGCTGGGTAGTAGATGAGAGGAACTATTAACCAAATAACAGTTATTATTATGAAAAGACTTTTTATTTTAGTTAATCTCTTTTTGTGCGGTATATTGAGTCTATCTGCACAGAATTTAACGCCGTACAATGAGTATTACGACTATTGGCAAACTATGATTAAACGCAAATACACTCTACTCCCGAATGGCGTTATACACGGTACGGAGCAAGTATATGATAAATCAGGTACATTGACCAATACTAATATTTACAACAACGGTAAAAGAGAGTCGTATAAAGTACACTTCAGGGATAAAAGCATCAACCGTCAAGCCTCTGTCTTTCAGGGTGTAGGTACATACAAATCCTCGTATGATTATTCTACAGATGAAAAGAAGTTTGATATTTGCTCATCATTCAAGAGGTATAACATCAACAAACAACTTATCGAGGAGTCGCAGCTATATACAACGACGAAGCCACATAGTATCGGTGATAATATCGGAGATTACTGGGTGACGTTAACTAATTATAGTTTGTTAAAATATAACTTTGAGGATGGTTACAATGGAAAGGTTGTGTTTAGTACATCTGCCGATAAATCAACAGAGACATTAAAGTGCTATAAGGCCGATAATACACTATACATAGATGCCGTTTACGATGTGACGACTGAGACGTTGCTCATAAATACAATGACCAACAATAAGGAGTATTCCTACAAAGATGGTTGTTTAACAATCACCAATCCTATATCAATAACCGATGAGGGTGATGTATATACAATGGTGCCACAAGTTGAGGTTGATGTACTGAAACTAAAGATGAGTCACGAGGATTTTCATTCGAGGATATTTAATTTAAAAGCTGATGATGAGGGCGGAAGCTGGTATTTTGTCGTTGAGCCAGTACAATTTAACTTCTATCTACAAGAGATTATCGAGCAAATGGGGGAAGAGATTGATCTACAAAAGAAGTTTTATGGCAAAACTTTCTCGTTGCAGAATTGTGGTGCATATTATATTGGCCCTTATGGCTATACTGGTATCGTTGAGCTTATTGATGGCGACCAGACTAACGGAACATATAATACCGTGACTGAGAATATTTCTCTTACGGTAACCTATGTGGATGGTAAATTAAGTCAGATGAAACTTATGATGCCTAATAAAATGGCAGAGCATCCTATAATGCCAGATCTTGTGTATGAGGGTTCAGCTATGATGACATACAAGCATAGTCTAAAGTTAGATACATCGCTAAGTAATGAGACTATATATGGACAGGCCTATGATATTTTTCCTGATGGCGAGGGTGTGCTCAGCCGAGGAACTGGTGTTACGACAAGCTACAGCACTGGTGAAGTTGTTTGTTATTCATACGAGGAGTACAAAGGAGGTTTTGAAAAGGGATACTATAGTGGACAAGGTAAGTTGACAAAAACTTGTAAAGGCTTCACAAATGAGTATAGTAGTTATGTAGATGAGTGTTTAGGCGAGTTTAAGAATGGAACTTTTGTAAAGGGAGAACAGCGACGCATAAGTGATAATGTTGTAATAACTACTAAGAATGGCGAAACAGCGTATGAGATTACAAACGATGACGAATATAAAAGCATTAAGTTTACGTCAGATTTTTTAGGTTCTGTAACTGCACTCCTATCCAATGGTGATACTTATGAGGGAAATGCGACCATAAGTATTTTACACGCATTATACACTCATAGCAGTAAGTTAGGATTAGAATCGTGGCAGATAAATACGATTGAAGATCGTATTCGCACAATGTCTCAAAATAGATCTCAAAACAATAAACTTTGTGGTAAGTATACGACTGCGTCAGGTGATAGTCTTAATGGCGATTTTCTTGTGGTATATGAGGGAAATGTTGTTGAAGACTTCCAATATATCAACAAGAGATTCGTTAAAGGAGATGTCGATATTTCTGTTTCTAATGGTCGTTATATCGGAGAAGTTGTTGATGGAAAGGTTACTGGCAAGGGTAAGTTGGTTCTTAGTAATGGTGAAGTCTATGAGGGGAACTTCATCAATGGCGTATTGGATCCCTCTACAGTCGCTACTGTTGTCGTAACGTTGGAGACAGGAGACAGGTATGAAGGTAAAATATTAGAAGGAAAACTTCACGGTGACGGCATTGTCTATTGCACAAATGGCGATTACTATAAGGGTCAATTTGCTGCTGGCAAGTTTTTGGGAACAGGTAGTGTTAGGGTAACAACAAAGCACGGAGAGATATATGAGGGTGAGGTTGTCGATTATAAATGTAAGACCACAGATGTAATAAAGAAAATCACAGCCTACAAATGTAGTTCTACTATTGGTGTTATTTGCGTTGGTGAATTTTAAAGGTCGCTTTCAGCTGATGTCAACTCCCCATCATTTGGTGGGGAGTTTTTCATTGATTTTTAAGTTCTGTGATAGTCGGAAAGTCTACATTGTGTAGACGAAATTGTATAACATCGCAATAAATAAGTACTCGTTAAAATTTAAGTAAAAATATTGTAAAAAATATTAGTATGTCTCAAAAATAACAGTTATATTAGCCTCATAATCGGTAAGTTACATTAAAAATGTTGAGATATGACACGAGTAGCACTTTTGGTTAGAGTATCGACTGATAAGCAGGATTACAATCGTCAGATAAATGAGCTCCAAGAGCATTGTGAGAAGATGAACTGGGAGGTGGTAAGAATCTTCGCAAACAAGGTGTCGGGTGCAAAGAAGATCGAGGAGAGACAAGAGTTGGTAGATATGTTGCAGTATATCTCCGAGAATGATATTGACAAGGTGTGTGTATGGGAGATATCTCGTCTTGGTCGCTCTACATTAGAAGCCCTTAAGGTTATATAGATGTTGAATGAGCGAAAGGTGTGTCTATATATTAAAAATTATAATTTAGAGACATTAGATAAAGATGGCAATATGAATCCTGTGGCATCTCTGATATTGACCATACTCCTTGAAATTGCATCAATGGAGCGACATACAATAACAGCTCGTCTATGTAGTGGCCGTGATCAGCATATTGCCAAATGTCGTAAGGAGGGTATCAAAATGGGACGACCTGCAACATATCGCAAAAGTGATGAAGCAATGAAGGAGCAATACAAAAAGGAGATATCATTACTAAAGCAAGGTATGTCACTCCGAAATATCAATGCGATAACCAAAACGAGTATTGCCACTATTAGGAAGTTATACAAATATGTTTAGCATAGTGTAGTTTTCAAAAATAAAATTCGCCAACCATTATATAATTATTAAGTATAACATAAAATATAGATGGTATGGCAAATAAGGATTATAAGGCAAATGACATTGAATACAACAAGGATGGCACTATTACACTATATATTGGTGAGTTTACGTACAATAGTTTAGAATCGTTAGGTAGGCAATATTTCAAGGATTCAAGGTGTAGAGAAGGTCTTATTAAGACTTATGCTCTAATCAAACTGCATCAACTAACATCAATGAGCAATGATGCTGTAGCAATACATAGTAGTTTGTTTGCCAAGATTAGCAAAAGAAACTATACTAAATATCCCGATGTATTAAAGCAAGAGATGATGATTAATATCATTGAGTCACCCATAGACAATTATAAAGATAAGTCTGGTAAATATTGTATTAGACAGGAGAAAAATAGGTATGAGGTATTGGAGTTTGGTTTTGATATTTTAGGCAAGCAAAACAGAGTATTTCCAATAAAATTACCAATTAGCAATGAGGACTACAAGGCATTACCAATAAAGATGGATTACATTAAGAAACACTATACTGGTGCTGGGCTCAATGAGAAAAGAGAGTATGTGATGAGTCTTAATAATGATGAGGTATTGTTAATCACAAAAAGAAATCACAAATAAATCCGCAAAAATACATATGCAGTTTTATAATATAACGACCAGCCTTGTTCTTTTGTGGTGCTAATTTAAAGTTTAGAGTCGCCATAGAGTAGGGTTTTAGAAAAAAATCTATGTTTAATCTATGTTTTTGCACCACGAATATACAAAATTATCTCATCCTAAACAAGATATTGAGTGTGGAAATTTTATATGCAAAAGTGCTATAATAGTGGAGTAGTGGTGGGCAAATCAATGATTTACAGTGGATTATAAATCAAAAACAGGAAGCCTTTCGACTTCCTATTCTGAGCTGTTGACGAGGCTTGAACTCGTGACCTCTTCCTTACCAAGGAAGTGCTCTACCACTGAGCTACAACAGCGACAATAAACCCTACTCCTATGAAAGAGTGCACAAAAGTACACAAGATTTTTTAAACTGCAAACTTTTTAACAACTTTTTTATTTAAACTCAAATTTTTACTCCGCTCCTTCCGCCTACTTTTGCCGCATAGCTTTAGGCTGTTTGTTGTCGGTGTCCCCCTTTTTGTGCGGGTATTTGCTTTTCTCAAATATTATGCTTAAATTTGCTCAATATAGGTGTCGCAAGGCTGACAATCTGCATTACACAACGTCTAACTTAAATTTACAATACTATGAAGCGATTTCTTCTCTTGATGCTTTGTTGCATCTTCTCGTTGAGCGTATCGGCTCAGGAGCGTCAGACATTTATGGGCATTCCTATCGACGGCAGTCTTACCTCGTTCATTGCAAAACTCCAGGCTAAGGGATTCGAGGTATCGTTTGCCGATGATGATATTGCCGGCTTGAAGGGCCCATTCTCAGGTAGCACAAGAACTGTTTATGTCTACGCTACGCCACAGACTAACAAGGTATACAGTGTGATTGTGCAGCTTAGAACCTCAAAGTCGTGGTCATCGCTCAAGTCGACATACAGCGAGTTCAAGCAGATGCTTACCAATAAATATGGTGAGCCTTATGGTAGCGAGACCTTCACACACCCATATTATGAGGGTGATGGCTATGAGATGACAGCACTCCGTAACGACAAGTGTAGCTTTGTGCAGCTCTATGAGACTTCAACAGGCACTGTGATGCTCTACATCAGCGACTCTTCAGATGGCTCTGTGATGCTCTCGTATCGCGATAAGATCAACTCTGATATCTACGATGCTGAGCAGTCAAGTATGAAGTACAACGACTTGTAGTCGTAGTATCGGCCAGGTTAATCCGCTGGTACAAAGTTGTTTATAATCGTGGACTACCCTCCAAGGAGTGGGGTAGTCCTCTTTTTTTTGCCTTGCTATGTGTTGTGCTTATAGCTGCATAAGAATATATGATTGAGAAAAATAGCTAAAAATAGTTGTGGTGAACGATTTATTTGTACTTTTGCATCGGAATAATATTTGATTATACCCGAACGATAAAATATAACAATAAATAATACATACGACTATGGAGATTAGACAGAAGAGCTGCTGCTGCAAGAAGAGCACGTCATCGATTTACGATTTTGAGGTTATGGCACAGGGCAATAAGCCAGTGAAGCTTGCGGAGTACAAGGGTAAGGTGCTCCTTATTGTGAATACTGCAAGCAAGTGTGGTTTTACACCGCAATATACTGATCTTGAGGCACTAAACAAGCGTTTTGCAGACCGAGGCCTTGTGATCCTCGACTTCCCCTGCAACCAGTTTGCTGGCCAGTCGCCCGAGAACGATGAGGAGAGAACGAAGTTCTGCCAGCTAAACTATGGCACAACATTCCCTCAGTTTAAGAAGATCGAGGTGAACGGCGATAATGCCTCGCCGCTCTACACTTGGCTCAAATCACAGAGAGGTTTTGGCGGCTTAGACCCAAGCCACAAGCTCACGCCGATACTCGATGCCAAGCTCCGTGAGGCAGACCCTGACTACGCTCAGAAGTCGGACATCAAGTGGAACTTTACGAAGTTCCTCGTTGACCGCGAGGGTAACGTGGTTGAGCGATTCGAGCCTATGACCGATATGTCGGTTGTCGCCGAGGCTATTGAGAAGCTGCTCTAATACTTTAGGTTTTAACGTGTTACAAAGGGTTGCAAGTGTGACCCTTTAGGATCGGTGGCGGTGGCCCTATAGGGCTGCCGCTTTTTGTGTGTCGCGACTGCAAATTTGTTTGCATATAATGCCTGAATGTCGAAAAGTTTTCGTAACTTTGTATTAGTGGCCGAAATTGAGTCTGCCAATAATGTTAACTTATTTACCAATTTACAGAACATACTTTATGAATATCCTTATCGGCATTGGCATTGTGTTGGGCTTCCTTGCCTACCTCTTCGGCTTCGACGACAACTGGGGCGTGTAGTAAAAACAAAGCAATAGGCGGGAGTCTCACGACTGCCGCCTATCCTCTTACAGAAGCAAGTCTGTAAAATAAGACTCTTTGCGAAGCACCATTAATAAACTACTAACGTTTCCGCGAGTAGGCCAGACAATGGTTGCAGTCGGTGAGTTACGTAGTAACTGCAGAAGTATGGTGAACTATGGCAAGTTTACTTGCTAATAGTTTCAGCCATATTTCGGCCAAGATGCTTGCATCCGCCGACAATAGCATTGTTGCTACGTTCCAAACCGTCAGGAGTTTTTATTGCAGAACTTACAGATAAACAAAGCAATAGGCGGGAGTCTTCGCGACTGCCGCCTATCCTCTTACTGAAGCAAGTTCTGTAATAAAAACTACTAACCCAAGGAATGTATAACTTTAATGTATAACTCATTAAAGATTACATCCACAATATCGTTTATTTTTTAGTTAGAAACTGTACATTTTTTTTACCTCATTGTAGTCATATCCACCACGGCCAATTCTAAAATACTTCTCTTCACGTGGTCGTGTTTCATTATTAAAAAATCTCATTATGACAATTTCATCTACTATTTCAAAACAATCAACAAAAGAATAGTCTTTCGCATCCTCTAATACATATGCAACACGATCACCTTTAACAGGCATTATCACAGATACAACATACTGAGACACTATTTTTTCAGTAGGACCAAATTCAATAATTTCAAGGATGTGTTCATTTGCATTTTTGGAATAAAAATGAAGCCAATTGCCTGGGTTATCTTTAACGGGTAAAGCATCACCATTACTGGCAAACATTGACTCAATGTTGTAATATTTGCCGCTTTGTAAATAAAATGGCTTCACTTCTTGTGCGTACAGGTTACACACCAAAAACATTGCGCAAATACAAAATAAAAACTTTTTCATAATAATAATTGTTTGTGTCCGTCTCACCTCCGACAACAGGATTAATATTTAAAAAAGAAAGTGTGGAGATGTTCGTTTATCTAACAATGGGCATTTGGCGTGGCCTCGACGAAAATAAACAATACTCCACACCTGTACAGTATGTGGAGTAAGCACAGAATGTGCCGACATAGCATACCAATACAAGTGATGTAAGCATTCGTTATCCTTTCGTCTAAAATCGCCAAATTTCATTGTTAAGGATTAGCGAAACACTTTCACTAATAAATATGTCTGCCGAGAGCAGACCCTCGACAACACAAAATTAAACAAAGTTTTTCAGTTAAGCAAGGATTTTTAGGAAATTAGTGAGTTTAGAGAATTTAATGAACTTAGTGAACTTTGAGAATATCGGCTAAACTACTAACGTTTCCACGAGTAGGCCAGACAATGGTTGCAGTCGGTGAGTTACGTAGTAACTGCAGAAGTATGGTGAACTATGGCAAGTTTACTTGCTAATAGTTTCAGCCATATTTCGGTCAAGATGCTTGCATCCGCCGACAATAGCATTGTTGCTACGTTCCAAACCGTCAGGAGTTTTTATTGCAGAACTTACAGATAAACAAAGCAATAGGCGGGAGCTTCACAGCTGCCGCCTATCCTCTTACAGAAGCAAGGTCTGTAATAAAAACTACTAACCCAAAGGTTGTAAACATTTAATGATACACTATATGCAAATTGAAAGAAAATCTTTTGTTGTTTGAGAATAATTTGCTACTTTTGTAATAGCGTTGCAGAATATGTAATGTTATAGATGGCATTTAGGCTATTGTTTAGTTGATAAAACGACCAAATTTATACAGCGAACAAACAATAGGCACACTGAATGCTCACGCCCTATGGCGTGGGTTGTGCTTTTGTTCGCGTGGGTACTTGGTCGTCCCTTTCAACTAAGGCTATACCCACGTTTCTTTTTATAGGTATTCTCCTGATTTTAAGTTAAACGGTTGCTGTCTGTGGTAATGAAACCTATTGTTTAACTAAAAAACTTAATTATTATGGGAACTATTCAAAGAAAAGACGTATTGTTATCTCCAAATGAGGATTATTCAATGTATCAAAGCACATCAATTACATCCGAAGGGCGCTATGCAACAATCTATTATAATGGCGATGAGATACATCCTGAGATGACATATACAGATTCATATTGTCGTAAGAATAAACTTGGCAAATACGCTACTGGCAATTCTTCGTCGAAGGAGTCTGAAAAAGTAGATAAGAGTACAAGTTCTGGTGACACAGAGAGTTTTTGGATTAAGTTGCTGTTCACCATTATCCCACTCTTGCCTATATGGTGGCTTATTAAGTTGCCTTTCAAATATGTGATTGTCAAGCTTAAGTCGTTTATCAATGCCATTTTCTGTGGTTGCTGCTCTGATGGCGGTGATAGCGAATGGCCAGCATACTCATTTATGAAATTCTAATATATCTTAGACCTACTGATGGGGCAGACCTATGGGTCAGCCTCATCATTTTTATTATATGGCACATCTTCTAATTTGGATATTTGAGCGATTAGCGAAATTGCCGATGAACAAGTTATATCGGATTGCCGATATAATGTTCTATGTACTGACGCACGCCACAATATTGCCTATACATCGCAAAGTACGCAAGCGACTTAAAGAGTTCTTCCCAGAGTATGATGCCGCTAAATTGTCAGAAATAGAGAGGCTGCATCTCAAATGTCTATGTGATAATGTGGTGGAGGTTATGGCATTGTATCGATTTTCAGAGGAGGAACTTAGAGATGCAGTTGTATATAAAAACATTGAGGTACTAGACAAAATATTTGGTCGCAATAGGTTTGTAGTATGTTTTAGTGGACACTTTGCAGGTTTTGAATTCTTGGCAGGTTACCCAATACTAAGAAATGAATATGGTATGTTTAGCTACTACAATATGTCCATTAAAAATAAGACAATTGATAGCTGGGTACGTAAGCGACGAGAGCGTTTTGGTGTAGTGTGTATCCCTATTCAATATCCAATGCGTCATATTATAAAGTGTAAGCATAAAATGGACGCAGGAAAGTCTGAAAAGTTAGGATATGTCTTAGGGTCATTAGCAGATTTTCAGCCGTGCAAAGGTGCCGCTACAGGTGTAGTTACTTTTTTTAACAAAGATGAAGATGTGTTGGTTGGAACGGAGCGTATGGGAAATATCCTCGAGGCAGAATTTGTGTATGCCAATATAACAAGACCTCAACGAGGCAAATACGAAGTTGAGTTTATACCATTGGATACATCATATATAGAACACTCATTTCCATATACCCAAGCATTTTTTAGCGAATTGGAAAAAAATATCCGACAACAACCTGAGATATGGATGATGTGGGGCGTTAAATGATGTAAGTTTTTACCATCTACTTACATAGTGGTAGTGCTAAAAGCCACAATGTCACAATTCGTTTTTTTTGCATTGCAATATGTCATCGCCCACTTCCCTCTGCCACACCGCGGGAGCAGTCATAGTTTTTATTACAGAACTTGCTCATATACAAAGAAATAGGCGGGAGTCTCACGACTGCCGCCTATCCTCTTTACAGAAGCAAGTATTATAATCCCTTGTATAATGAATAGATAATCGCACCAACCTATGGACAAGCACGACCAAACTACTAACTCTCTTTAAGGTTTGAGCAGAGCAAGAGGGGTGGAGCGAGGGTAATGCCGAAGGCATCGAACTGCGGCGTTAGGACTATTGGGAGCTTGCTCACTAAATAGTCCTGGCGTTGCAGTTTGACGTATTGCGTAGTAATATGCCCTCGCCACACAACTCGCAGACTACTCTGCCACGCCGCGGGAGCAGTCATAGTTTTTACAGAAATAAACAAAAACGAGCGGGAGTCTCTCGACTGCCGCTCGCTTTCCAGAAATAAATTCTGTAAAAACTACTAACCCAAACTTAAATAAATGAAGAAACCTAACTACGGGGCTTGACCACCGTAGCTGTACAAGGAATGTGCAATCCTCGTGCCATTATAACGTGGCACGGGGATTTATTATTGTGCAGTGCGAGTTTTTTGAGCTAAAATAGATGAAAGTGGTCTCGCTATACACGCCAGAGGTCGAAAGCATAGTGGGTGTGGGCTAATAAGGATGAAAGTCGAGGACGTTGGCTATCTCGCCAATTATTAGTAACTTTGCCCAAAACCAAAACGCTATGTCACGACCTATTCTTCTTGCCTTCGATAAGTTCAAGGGCTCGCTTACATCACACGAGGTGGCTGAGGCCTTCGGTAGCGGCCTTCGCGATGTTGTGGCCGATATCGAGCTGGATGTTGTACCCATTGCCGATGGTGGCGACGGCATCCTTGAAACGCTTGTCGAGGCCCTCGGTGGAGAGTACCACACAGCAACTGTTTCTGACCCACTCCTTAGGCCCATAGAGGCTTGCTGGGGCACTTTGGAGCGTGGCACGGTGGCGGTTATCGAGATGGCAGAGGCGGCGGGATTGAGGCTCTTAACGCCCGAGGAACGCAACCCGCTACGCACCTCAACACGAGGCGTGGGAGAGCTTATGCTCCGAGCCTTAGAGCGTGGCTCAAGGCGTATCATCCTTGGCATTGGCGGCAGTGCTACAAATGATGGCGGTATGGGTATGCTCCAGGCTCTCGGCGTTCGCTTCTTTAGTGCTGAGGGTGAGGAGCTTGAGGCATCGGGAGAGGCGATGTGTCGCGTAAGAAGGGTCGATGCTCAAGGTGTCGACAAGAGGCTTCAAGGTGTGGAGATTACGATAGCCTCGGATGTCGACAACCCACTCTTTGGCGAGCGTGGTGCAGCGGTGGTATATGCACCGCAGAAGGGTGCTTCAGCGGCAATGGTCGAGCTGTTGGACAATGGTCTTAGGAGTTATCATCGTGCCGTTACCGCGGCTGTTGGCAAGGACTACTCCGAGGTGCTAGGTGCTGGTGCTGCGGGTGGTGTAGGCTATGGCGTGGTGGCTCTACTTGGTGGTAGCATCAAGTCGGGCGTGGAGCTTGTCTTTGAGCTTGTCGGTTTCGAGGAGCGTGCCAAACATTGCGACCTTATCATCACTGGTGAGGGACGCCTCGATAGTCAGACCCTTATGGGCAAGGCACCACAGGGTGTTCTTGAGGTTGGTAAGCGTCTTGGTATCAAGGTTGTAGCCGTGGGTGGTGACGTTGATGATGCAGCGTTGCTGCTCCAAGGAGGCTTTGCTGCCGTCTATGCCACAAAGCCTGAGAGTATGTCGCTCGAGGAGGCTATGAAACGAGAGACGGCACAGCAGAATCTCCGCCGTGCCGCACACCATATTGCAAACGAGCTGCTATCTATTGTGTCGCTGTAGCGGATAGGCAGCCTGCAAAATCTTATTACGCATAAGTTGAGGATAGTCGGGGTTTTCGTCGAGGAAACGCTCTAGCACGTCGTATGCCTCCTTGGAGCGGTGTCCGCCAAGGAGTGCTCCTACCCAGTTGCGTGGGAAGAAGATGTCGCCCGTGTGCTGTACCTCAAGTAGTTCGTCGAGGCCTCGGCGGATATACTCCACAGCCTCGGTGCCACGCAGTGGGTGGTTGAGGTAGGCAAGTGCCGATGCTGCCCAAGGCTCTATGCGGCGGTTCTCAGGCTCGAGCAATGACTCGAACAGTGCATCACGCTCAGCCTTGTTGGGGTTGACGGCACGGATGATATAGTCGAAGCGGCGGAGGCGGTCAGGGTCGCTAATGCGGCTACGCTGCGTCGACGCAATCTCCTCGTAACGCTCAGGCAGGCGTAGCGAGAGCTCGTAGGCAAGCGTCATATAGTCGTTGACGTTGAGAAGAGGGTGGTTAGCCTCCTTCCATATCTTGTATAACTCGGCTGTAACATCTTCGCACTTAGCTGCTTGCATAATCATTCTAAGTATCTGCTGACGGCACGACACAAGAGGGTGGTGCTCCGCCTCGTTGAGAAGGCTTAGCTCCTCGAGTGGGTAGTTGCCACTCTGCAGAGGCTCGGCGATGTAGGATACCACGGTCGAGGCGATGAGTGGATTATGCTCGCCAACAAGGCCAAGCATAAGCGACGTGAGCATATCCCAGTCGCTGATACGGCCTGCGAGGTAGTTCTCGTAGAGGTTCATCACCGTTGCCTGGCGTGCGGTGTCATCGTCGATTGTCATCCAGCACTGACGGAGGCTCTCGAGGTCAGAGTCCGAGAGTAGGAAGAGTCCGTAGCCACGACCACAGCTATTGGGGATGATATACTTGGTGTCGTCTGTTAGCGAGTATGTCGTAGGTTCGCTTGTGACCTCCACCTCGATATCGTGCTTTGTGCCGTCGCGTGTTACGGCAGTTACGGTGAAACGCTGTGGCCAGCTGAGACCACGACCCAGAGGGTCGCTGTCGGATACCGTGATGGTATTGTCGGTGCGTATCACCGAGACGTGGGGCATACCTGGCTCGTTGACCCACACCTGACTGAAGCTGCGGAGGTCGGTATCGCTGAGGCGGTCGAGGATGGCGATAAGGTCGGCCCACGAGGCGTTGTCGTAGGCATAGGTCGAGAGGTACTCCTGGATGCCCTGGCGGAAGGCCTCCTCGCCCATAATCTCGTGTAGCTTCTGCATCACAACAGGGGCCTTGTTGTAGATAATCTGACCATATATCAGTCCCGCATTACGCAGGTTGTCGAGCTCCTGACGGATAGAGGTAGTACCCTTGGTGCGGTCCTCGTTGAGAGCCGAGGCTGTGTAGGTCTTGAGGCGGTTGAGGGTGTGGTTGACGTTGGGGAAGAGAGGCTCAGCCATACGTGCTGCGAAGTAGTTGGCAAAGACCTCCTTGGTCCACACGTCATCAAACCAACGCATAGTGACGTAGTCGCCAAACCACATATGTGCAGTCTCGTGGGCGATGAGCTGTATGCGTCGAAGCTCCTCGTCGGGCGTAGGATTCGCCGAGAGGAACATCTGCGTGTCGTTGTAGAGCGTAGCTCCCGTATGCTCCATACCGCCATACTGGAAGCCTGGCAGGATGATAAGGTCGTACTTGGCAAAGGGGTACTCTATACCTGTGTACTCCTCGAGCCAGTCGAGCGATGCGGCAACCTGCTCAAAGATGGTGTCGAGCTGCTTGAGACGCTCAGGGTCGGTCTCGCGGTAGTAGGCCGAGAAGGTGTGGCGACCATCGTCGTAGGTGCTCTTCGAGAGCTTACCCGCCACGAACGAGAAGAGGTAGGTGCTCAGAGGCTCTGTGGGGCAGAAGCTCACGATTTTCAGACCCTCAGGGAGGGTGTTGTCGGTGTAGTATTCGTAGGTCTCCTCTGCCCAGCTATCTGCCGTTGTTGGGGTGTTCGACACTGCCTCCCACTCCTCGGGGATGATGAGGCTTAGCTCGAACGAGGCCTTCATATCGGGCTGTTCAAAGCAAGGGAAGAGCGTGCGGGCACGGTCGGGCACAAGGAGGGTGTAGAGGTACTCCTCTTGGCGGTTGAGCGACTGGTTGTCGACACGGAACTTGATGTTGATGCTCTGCTCGCCGATATGCGTCAGCTGTCGGGGTATGACGATATGCTCGGCAGTGAGCGTGCAATGTTCGGTGATGGGGTCGTTGCTTGCACCGAGCGATATCTCCTCCACAAGGTCGGTGTTGCGGAAGTCCACGACGATGTCTTGCTTCGTGTCGAGTGTGAAGCGGATGGCCACCCATCCCCAGTTGTCGACAAGGTCGAAGAGGAGGTGGTAGCTTGGGTTGTGTATCGTGGCCTTACGCCACTGGGCGAGCTCGCGGCTGATGCCTGGCTCGAGGTATGAGTCGGGGGTTGCGGTGCAGCCGATGCCAAGAAGCAGGGCGGCGATGAGGAGTATCTTTCGCATAGTGTGATGTTTTCTGCAAAGATACAAATAAAATAATTAGGAATTAGTAATAGAGGGGTAGGGAATTTAGGGAAATTAGGGAATTTAAGGACAAAAGAGAGAATTAGAGACTAAAGAGACTAAAAAGACAAAAGAGAGGACGGGTATCAACGCTGTCCGCAAATTCTCTCTTGTCTCTTTTGTCCCCTTTGTCCCTTTCGTCCCTACCAATCATTACTCATCAAGCAAAAAAGCCACCCCGAAGGATGGCTTTGTTTGTGTTGTGTGAGGCTTACTCGTACTTCTGGTCGTAAGCGTTGAGGAGTGTACCCTGGAACGAACCGTATATGCGGTTGCCGTTGTCGTCTGTGCTGTCGATTGTGAAGGTGTAGTCCTGGATGCCGTTAGCGGTAACCTTAACACTACCCGATGTCATAGGTGCTGCCTGAGACATATCGATCTGGCTCTGTACGCACCACAAGTACCAAGCGTGCATCTGCAAGCAGTCGTCACGCAAGCGACCTACAGGGATAGTGTACTCGTAAGATGTGGTATTAGCATCGTGGAACTTGTAGTCGCCAACGATAGAGTCGTAGTTGTCGGTACCGCCCAAGCCCTTAGGGATGAGGAGGTCGAAGATCATATATACGCCGTTGTATGGGCTTGTCTCCTGGATAAGCTCTACCATCCATACGTCGCAACCCTTGCCGTAGTGGTCACCACGGTAGTAGAGGTTGATGCGGCCACCCTTCACGTCGAAGGTGATGTCGCTGGTGTACTGGCTCACTGGGTAGACGTCAGCAAATGTACCCTCGATGTATGGCTCGTAGGTTGTTGAACCGTGGTACTCGATGTGGTGAGTCTCGCCGCTGAAGAAGGTAACGTCGACGATGATGCTATCCTCGGTAACGACCATTGTAGCGTTTGAGTATGGCGAGTCGGTATCGTTAGCAGAGAGGTAGTAGCTCTGGTCTTTGTGGCCGTCGATAGTGCCTGGGTTACCAGTGCTCTGGTGGTCGAGGGTGTAGGTACCTACTGGCACACGGTGTGTGGTGTTGAAGGCCGACGATGTGCTTGAGTAGATGTTGAAGCGGTACTCAGTAGAGCCAGCAGCCTTTGTGAGGTAGTGGATCGATTGCTGGTCGCTGAGGATGATGAGGTAGTTGAAACCCTTGCTCTTGCCAGGGTACTTACCCCAGTATGTACCATTGAGGTGGGTAGCTGTGAAGTCCACATCGGCCTTCTGTGAGCCCGCCTGCTTGACCATAACCATAAAGCTGTAGTCGCCGTACCAAACCTTGATGGTTGCTGAGCGCTCCTCCTTGCCATCGTTAGCTGCTACGCGGAATGTTACCTTGCCCTCCTTAGAACTTGTGAGGTTCTCAATCCACGCTACGGCAGTAGCTGCCTCAGCGATGTTGGCACGTGTCTCTTCGAGCTTCTCGAACTCATAGGTAATTTCGCCCTCGCCACCGAGTGCGTCGAAGCTCATTACTGACTGCGAGGTGAGCTTAATCTTGAGGTTTGCGTCAACCTCGCCTGGTGTCTCTGTGCTTACTGGCTCGCACGATGTGAGTGCCACAGCAACAAGAGCAATCAAAGAAAAGAATTTTTTCATTGTAGTTTATTGGTTTTAAGTTTTTTAGGTTTTATTTTTTGTAGTCGAAGCCGATAGATGAGCCGAACTCGCAGATGGCGGTGTTCACAACCTCGTATTTGTTGTCGTACTTCTCGCTTGGTGCTGAGATGATGGCGATAACCTTGAAGTTGTCCCTCTTCCACGAGCTTGCAGCGAAGAGGTCGAACTCCATCACGCGGCTGAGCGTTGTGTTGGCCTCGACATAGCCGAAGTCAACGCCCGAGATGTCGGTAGCTGAGACTCCTGTAGGTGCGTCACGCATCACGCTGTGGTGGGTGTGCATCCACGATGCTGTGGCATTCGACTGTGTGCCGTAGATGTCATCCTCCAATACCCACAACGAGAGCTTCACGTTCTGCGTCTTTGACGACTTAACGGATGCACTCACAACAATCTTCTCTCCCTCGATCTTGGCAGCAAGGGCGATGGATGCTGTAGGGTTAGCGTCCCACACCTCGTTAATCTGGCTCTGTACCATATTATAATTACCTGCGGTATTGTGCTGGTAGTTTAGGCAGATGCTTGGGTAGCCCGTGAGGTACATACCTATGGTGCTCGTCTTGCAGACGTTCTGGTAGTAGTTGAAGAGGGTCTTTGCTGCCGATGTGTAGCACACCTCAGAAGAGCTGTATGAGTAGGAGTATACTACGTTGAACTTATCTTTGTAGTTGGCATTCGCCTCTGCCTCCTTGATAGCCTCCTTCATATATGGACAGTAGCCACAGCCGAGACCTGTGTGGTCAACCATCAAGAGTCGCTGGTTGAAGTTGTAGCTCTCGGGATTGCTATCCTCGGGGAACTCGGGTGCGTAGGCTGGTGTCACGGTAACCGAGCAGAGCTTCGACTTGATGCCGTTATACTTGGCGTAGAACGACAGGTCGCCACTTGTAGGGGTGGTGTAGGGATTAGATACCTCCTCGTTGGTGTAGTTGGCGTGGATGGTCGATGACGCGGTGACATCCTCACCCTCGTACACCACGGTAAAGGCAACCTCGTCACCCTGCTTAACCAATCTCTTGTCTACGCTGAGTGTCACCTCGTTCGATGCAGCATCCTGGTCGATGAATACGGTGAGCTCCTGACCCTTGTACTTGAGCGAGATCTTAGTGCTACGCTTCTGTGTCTCGCTGTTGCGGCCAACGGTGAAGTTGACAGCCTCGGCAGTGACCTCGTCGATGCGTACCCAGTCGGCATCTACCTCGGCAGAGGGCTGTGGATTTGCCTCGTCGGCATCCTCGATGGTGTAGGCGATAGTGCCGTGGCCACCCTTCGAGGTGAAGGCCATCTTACGGTCGGTGGTGATGGTAAACTTGACGTTCTCGTTGACCTCTGCAGCCGACTGCTGGAGGGCAAGGGTGATGCTCTCCTCGCCATAGGTGAGGGTCACCATACCCACACGCTGCTCTCGGGAGTTGTTGGCATCGACAAAGAGCGTAACGGCCTCAGCCTCAATGGTAATGTTGCCAATCCAATCCTGCTGCGTTGTAGCCTCGAGAGCGAGACCCTCGACTGGCTCCGAGATGGTGTAGGGGATAGCGACGTCGCCACCCTGGGCATCGAGCGTGATGATGCCCTCGATGCCTACCGAGAGGTGAGGCACTGGGGTGCCTGGAGTAGGATTATCGGTGCCGACAAGCTCTCCGCACGAGGCGAAGAGCATTGCGACTACGGCAAACAAAATATCCTTGATTCTCATCGTGTTAACACTACTTTGTTGGGTTCTGAATCTGATGGCCACCCATCATCTGGAAGTATGAGTCGAAGGCGAACTCACCCACCCAGTGCATCTTGATGATGTCGAGCTGTGGGGTACGCATATCGATAAACACGTCGTAGAGGCCATTATCAGTGTGCTTAACTGTCATAGATCCGTCCATAAGCATAGTCTTGAAGCCGCGAATCTTAGCCTGGCAGTACTGCAAGTCGAACGAGAAGCCTGTGTTCTCAGTATCCTGAACGTAGTAAACGCCCTCTGGCATAACGTAGTTCTCGACAGACACGCCTGCAGTAAAGTCTACTGTAAGCTCCACATCCTCAGATACGAAGTAGCAGAGGAAGTTGCCATAAGGCATATAACCACCCGAAACGAGCTCCCAAACTACTGGGTACTGCATAGCTGGCATAACCCAGAGCTGTGACTTGCCAGACTCCTTATACAAGTAGTAGATGTCGTACTTCTGACCCTCGACAGCTGGCACCTGGATAGCCTCGCCACCCTCGATGATTGTAGCGGCTGACTCGACAGCGTACTCTGTGCCCTCGGCTACGCCATAGGTAGTCGCTGAGTTGCACACGAGGTAGAACTTTGCATCGCCTGTGAACTCCACGTTCTTGAGTGTGAAGTACTTGCTATCCTTGGCAAGGGTAATCTCCTCGCCGTTAGAGCCTACGATGTCGCCCTTGATTGTCCAACGCTTCTCGCCTGGCTTGAGAGGTGTCTCAGCCTCCGCAGGGCTTGTGCCTGGGGTCATAATGTAGTAGTTCTTGAGGTCTGCAGAGAGGTAGATGTCGTACTCGCCAGCCTCCGCTACGCTGATGTTGCTACCCCAAGACTTAGCCTCGTAGACGTAGTTGGGGAGTGCCATCTGACCGTTGCCACCGTAGTTCTTCACGCCACCATCAAGGATGAAGTTGAAGTTGTCGTCAGCCTCGAGTGCGAAGTTCTTGACTACGAAGAAGTTATCCTCCTCGGTCATCGCTGTAGCCTCGGCCTTTGCCCAGTTGTTCATAGTGCCGTTGATGGCCCATCCCTCGACAAACTCATCTGTAGGCTCGTCACCGCCCTGCACCTTTGCAGCCTGTTTCACGAGTACCTCGATTGCAAGGTCAGCAATCGAAGCCTTGATAGTAGCCTCGCGAGCCTCCTCAGCGTCGTTCTCGGCCACCTCGAAGTTGATTGCCGCAGCGAGCACGTCGACCTCTCGATCGACTGTAATCCACTCTGCCTGGCACTCCACGGCGAGAGACTTGCCTGTAGATGGCTGAGTGTTGATGTTTGTGTTGAGGTTGTTGCCGTCGTAGTGGAAGGTGATAGTACCCTGGCCACCCTCGGCCTCAAACTCCATTACCTCGGCTGATGTGAGCTCAAGGGTAGCCTTCTTAGGCTCCTCTGTAGGCGTGTCAACCGTCTCATTACAAGCGGCGAATGCCAAAGGCAATGCCATCAAAAAGTAGAAAAGCTTTTTCATTGTTTGTTATGTTTTAAGTTTTTGTCGTGTCGTAGTTCTCAAAATGAAAAATATTCGTACAAAGTTAACACTATTTTTTAATAGTGCAAGGGGTTGGGGCGGAAAAGTGACCCCTAAAATGGACAATCATAGTCGTAGTGCCCTATAGGCTTTAGCTCGGGAGGGGGCAATAGGGTAGAGAGCGATGGGGTATCACCCTTTGGGGTAGTATCGGTAACGGCAGTAACGGCTGTAACGGGTGGGCGTACCCCTGTTACTACGTTACTCGCGTTACTCGCGTTACTCTCGGTCTTTGTCTCAGGGGAGTAGCTACGACTCATAACCATAGAGCCTTTGACACGCAGCTCGCCGCGGTCTATGGCTCGCTTAATCTTCATCTGAGCAGCATTCTTATTGGTGCCCGAGGTCTCTACCATCTTGTTTACCAGCGTGGTACGCTCGATAGCTCCGCCGTAGATATCCTCGACGATGGCAACCACCTCGTTGCGTTCGACGGCCTCGGTACACAAAGGGAGGTCGGTGAGTACGGGGATGCCCTCCTCGTTGATTTCGAAGGCGAAGCGTTCGAAGGGCTCATTGCGGCAGAATTGAGGCTCTACAATCGACTTCTCGCCCACGCGGTGGACGAAGAGCACGCTCTCGGCCTTACGTTGCAGCGATGAGCCGAGGTGACCACGAGCCTTGTCGCTACCAGGATTGGTATGCAGCACACATATAATATGTGAGCGTGAGTGCGTACTAAGAGCCATAAGCTCCGTAATAAGTGCATCGCTCTCCTCCAGGTCGTTGGTGTTGCGTTGTAGGTCGGCAATGCCATCTATGACGACAATATCGTAGACGCCTATACGCATAGCATCGTAGAGCATCTGCTTGCGTTGGCGGGGTGCCAGCTCGCGTAGAGCAAGTGTCGTGAGGCGTGGCTCGACAATAGCACCACCGAGTGCAGCACCCGTCATCTGTGTGATACGCTTGATGACCTTGCGTACGTGCTGCTCACCCTGCTCGGTATCGACCCATAACACGTTTAAATACATATTATTACATATGTTTTTAAAGTTGTTTATGCGCTCTGCGGGCAGGGCTATGGCCGAGGCTACAAGGGCTGATGTTAGGAAGGTCTTGCGACTCTTAGCCTCGCCACATATTGCCGATATGTTGCCTCGCGAGCATACGCACGAGCCGCCAATACTTATAAGTGGCTCGATGTCGGGTAGTGCCTTACGCATATCTACAATGTAGGGTGCTACACGTTCGCGTGCAAGGTCGCACTCGAGGGCCTGCTCCTCGCTCTTGGGCGATAGGAGCTTAGAAATAAATGCATACTTCGCGTTGGAGGTATCCTCCACATAGTCATTCGTGTTCATAGTGTAGGGAAAAATTTATTTATTAATATGATTGGTCTATCGTGCGGGGTGCGGAGTAACGGAGTAACGTGAGTAACGCTGGTAACGGGGTGCACCCACCCGTTACTGCCGTTACTTGCGTTACAAGCCAGAGGGGGGGGCGAGCCAGTGGAATGGACTTTAGCTGCCGAAACATTGAACTCTACGAAGAGTTGTCTGCGTTCAAGAACTGAACACCCACGGTGCAAATATACAACCTCAATAAGCCAAAGTCAAGTATTTTGACAATTATTTTTTCTAAATCTTTTGGAAACGCCCTGTGACTTGGTGTGCGGGCGGAGTTAAGGGGGGGGTAGGGAGAGTAAGGAGTTTAGGGAGTTTAAGGAGAGTAAGGAGTTTAGGGAGTTTAAGGAG
>JAFYQY010000209.1 GCA_017559685.1 Alistipes sp. | reverse complement strand
GCGAGCTCACCGAGGCTAACGAGCGTGAGTTCCGCTCATTCTTCGATAAGATCATCCAGTTGCCATTCTCAATGCCTGTGGCATCGTATAATGTCGACACGTTCCTTGTGGATGCGTTGAGCAAGATTGAGTTCTTCACAAAAGAGGAGCTTGCCGATACATCTATGGCAGAGAAACTCTCGGAGATTACGCGTCTCTCAGTGGGTACGAATCCTCGTTCCTTGAAGCGATTGACCAACACACTTGCCCTGATCTCAATTATCTATGAGGAGCAGAAGGGCTCAGATGCTTCTGCAAGCTCATTGCTTGACAAGCTTATCAACTACGCCCTCGTATGTATCCAGATTGCATACCCATACATCTACAACCAGCTTGCCGAGGAGCCAGACTTCAAGGGTTGGAACGAGAAGATCGCCTCTAAACTCAAGCTCCGTCCATTGACAGACGACGAGATCGAGCGACTCAACTCTACAGAGGAGTTCGACGAGGATTGGGAGAAGGTGGTATTCCGTATGTGCCAGAAAGAGACATACCTCAGCAACCGCGTATTCAGCGTATCATCTCTGCTTAACAAGATTGCTGAGATTGTGAACAATGATGAAAATCTCGGCGATATTATCGAGGCAACACTCGAGATGTCGGCAGTCACTAACCTCAAGGCTTTTGACACACCTAAGAAGCTTAAGTCATCGGAGATTGATTGGTCTGGCAAGCTTTGGGGACCAATCAAGGAGCAGATTTCATCATCTCTAACCACGAAGATGAATATCCCTAATGGTAAGTCGTATTGTCTTGTTCACTCTTGTAGACAACAATTTGGTTACGGTATGGCCTACGGCGTTAGAAATAGTGTGGCTACGGTATTTTTTGAGACCTATGGAGGTGAGGTTGTAAAGCAAAAGATTGAAGCAATCTTAGAGAAGGCCCCAGCGGACCATATTATCATACAGGTTAAGATGAGCCAAGGTAAGAGAAACAAAAATAAGTGGGGGTGGGCTCTCGAGAAACAGATTGATAAGTTCGATCCAGCACTTGTCAACTGGTACAGAGATGTATTCCTTGCATTCTATAGTTTCTTGGAGCCAGAGGTTGCTAAGAGTCTTGACTAATAGCGGTTGTTGTTGCTTGACGATTCGTTGAGTGCTGAGCTGCGAATATTGCGATAGCAACAAGCTGGACTGCAACCGAAATACGACGCATCACCAGACGTATTAGTCAAATGATATCTGTCTGTTCAATGCAAAGGCAGAGAGCAGAAAAAGGGCGAGAAACTCGGTTTCTCGCCCTTTAATCATTACCCACTAAAACGATATAGTGAGTACGTGATAGGAGTTTTATCACTCTCGGTATCCTGTTCCACGACAAGTGCCACATTTTAAGGTTCCATTGCCACCACATACTCCGCACGAAGAGTAGAAAAAGCCATAGCTCCATCCTCCATTACCCCAACAACTGCTACAAGAGACACGTCCGTCACCACCACAGTTGTTACACTTTCCGCCCTGGGTAAAGTTGATACGGGTCTTTACATTATCCTCATAGACTGTCAATTTGCCACTACGATAGACGCCCGTATTTCGTGGTGCAGTAACTGTGAATGTATCATCATCAATCGACACGGTGAGATAGTCTGGATACTCAACAGTATAGTCACAACCATCGGTGTCAACCTGCACAATGGCCTCACCACCATCTTTCACAAAATGCAGAGACGACTCAGATGTCTTGATATAGGTAGCCTTGCCATTCTGCTGAATTAATACCTGAGCAAGAAAATCTCCACTCTGAACGGTAATAGACCCCTCGCGATCATATCCCGTGAAGTTAGGCCCTACATAGACCTTAAAAGAGTCCTCATACTCCTCTACGTCAACCCAATCGGGGATGTGGTTAATAGTCCACACATATCCATCGTAGTCAATATCAACAAAAGCCTCACCACCACTCTTTGCCGCAACAAGTAGGTTGGGCTCTACTCGCAGATAGGTAGCTGCGTTCATAAGGTGATTAACAAGAGCGAAGAATCCAACTACTATAACAGCAACTGTGATTAAGAGTATTTTCCATATTGATCGCTTCTTCTTGGGTGCAGGCTGCGTGGCATTGACCGCCGCTGCAGCCTGAGGTGCATCGGGTACAGAGACCAAAGGTTGACCGCAATCTGTACAGAAATTTACCGTATCGGCAAAGGTTTTTTTACAGTTTTCGCAACGTTTCATATTAATAGTTTGTCTTATGTTTTGCAATTTCAGAGAGAGCCATATTGATCAAAATTAGCACAACTACCCATACTATAAATGTCAAAGCTATAGGTAACAAATAGAACTCAGCACCGATATTTGCAAGCGGAGAGTCCCAAAGGGCGTGCAATATAACAGGTATTGCAAAGAGTTTCAAGAACTTGCCATCTGTGAGTATCGAGGCCGATATCTGATCGTACTTCTGTGATGCAATGGCCATAGCAGCACCGGTAATCGCCGCCCAAGCAACGTGACCACCAGGAGCTAAGAATCCTCGTAGGAATATCACATCAAGCATTGCATCCCATCCAAATTCTAACAGGAAGTTCATTGCATAACCAGCAGACTCGAACGCAGCGAAACCTGCACCAACAGCTGCACCGATAAGCAATCCAGGGAAGATATTGCGTTTACCGAGCTTCTTGATGAAATAGTATATGATTACACCCTTGCCCACCTCCTCGACAATACCGACGGTCAGTGCACCTGTGAAATCGAGCTCACTAACGCCAACAATAGAGAATAGGAATAGCGTTGCCACAAGCGAGGCACAACCACCAACAAGGAATATCAAGGCGACATCATAGAGACTTATGTTTCTATAGGCATTCACCTCGAGGAAAAGTATCAAACCTGTCAAAGGGACTGTGAAAGAGCCCACAACAATCAAACCTGGAAGGGCATTGGTATTAGCGAATGTCGAGCAGCAGACATAGAGCAGAGCAAAGGCTAATGCAAACATCAAAAATACTCGACTGTATAGCCAAGGGTGAGGCCACTGCTGAGAGACGCTCTCCAAATCAGGCGTCGTGGTCTTTGTTCCGCAAATAAATATGTTCTCAGCTTCACTCTTAGAGTGTTTTTTCATCACATTAGTAAACAACACCCTCCAGTTTAGATCCGCAGGACGATCATTACCCACATAGTTGTTAATACGGTCTACCCACGTTGGCTTAGACGCAGCCTGCGTAGAAGAGGAATAAGAGGTTGACGATGATGTAGTTGATGATGTTGACGAGGAGGCTGCAGCTACTGGCAAAGCATTGCCACATTCACCACAAAATCTAGCATTGTCATCGTTACAATGCCCACAATTACCACAGTACTTCATATTATTTTAAAAAGAGTTAGCAAATCTTTTACAATTATCAGGCAGCCATAGTTGTGTGAATGCCACCGACAACAGTATCTTTATAACACAAATTTAGTGAAACTTTTTATAAAATAAGCACAAATATCATTTTTTTTATAACATAGCGATTACCACCGATTTATCCTCGGTATAATTTCAAGATTTGAATCGTTACTTATTTAGGTTCTGCAGAACATCAATAGATCCGATCAAACACACTATGGCGGGGTGGGCTCGAACGGCATAGCCATAGCACTGATACCATATAGCACAGACCGAAGGTTGAGCAATAGACTCTATATTATCCGTGCAACCTCCATTTATGTGAACAGTGCTACTCTGCTACGAATTCGGGGCGTGATTATTGCAAGCGGTCACCGTAGGTGGCGTGATGCAATGGTGGCAGCTGGGTGCTTGCACACAATGCTATCCACCTTTGCACCACGATGACTACGCAGTAGCACGCTTGCAGCAGGAAACAAAAAAAACGGTCAAACCAAAGTTCAACCGTTTGAATAGGACACCATATAGAAATTTCTAACCGATTCTTGCACGACTTGGAGGCAACTTTCACTATTGCAAAGCAACGCAAGGCAGAGCCTTGCCACAAGCCTCCCTTTCAAAGGGAGGTTTGGAGGGATTGTAGATATGACTGAGGACATCTGTCCTCCCCCAGCAACGAAAAATAGGAGAAACATTGCTGTTTCTCCTGTTGTAGTAGGACACCATATCGAAATTTCTAACCGCTTTATAAAGGACTACGAGCGTGTTATTAGATTTATGACGTTGGGTATCAAGATACGAAAAAGGCAATCGGCAGCGCTAACCACCGATTGCCAATAATTAATTAGAGTTTATAAGCGGAGAGTTCCCATGGGGGTATTGTTATAAAAGGATGTGTAGCACTTACTCAGTGGGTAGCACATCGAAATCAATTTGATTGACGGTTAGTACCGTAACTTGCTGTCCATTGTATGGCCCTGAGCACTCTGCACCGAGCAGGCGACCCTCGCTTTTTGAGAAACGAGCAATAATCCCGACCTTGTCGCCCCTAGTGCTGACTATGATCATATCGCCTTCCTCTCGGAATTTTAGCAGTACACCCGTTAACAAAGCGTACTCATTCAATTTATCGATCGTAGAGAACGGAGTGAGGTCGATTCCTCCGTGGGGTCGTTCAAGTACTAATTGTCCATTCTGGTAGCGTTGATAGCTTTCGCCGTCATAGAGTTCCATAGAACTAGACTGGTCCTGCCATTTGATAGCCATTTTGATCTTTGAGTCCTCTTTGCGAATCTCAACGGTACCCTGCATCGGAGTGCCATCGAAATCAATATCATAGAGTTCTTCCTGTGAACTCTTGTTTTCGGTAACATTTGAGGTAAATCGAACGAGACAGTTGTCTGATTCGAGAAGTTGAGTCATTGCTCGTTCGACCACCTCGCGGGCGGTGCTGGTCTGCACGCCTTTGATACCAACGAAGAGGGCTATAGCAACTACTGCGGCAATACCTCCAACGCGTGCAAATTGCCAAATAAAGCGGCGGCGCGGTGTGGGTGCAGTGACTTTAAATTCGAGGTTGGTTGATGGGGCGAATCGGGGCGAGAGAATATCGACCACGCGATTATCCGAAAAATTGTCTAAATTGTTGTTAGTTTTCATAATGTTGCTCTTTTTGTAGTGGATTAAATCAGCCCGTGCTTTTCGAGGGCTTCACGCAACTTATCAATGCCATAGCGAAACCGCGATTTGGCCGTTGTTAGAGGAATGTTGCAAATCGAAGCAATCTCGTCAAATTGACGACCACCATAGATTCGCAATCGGATCACCTCGCTCTGCTCATCAGGTAGGAGTGCCATCAGTCGCTCTATCAATCGAAACTCTTGTTCGAAATCTTTCGGAGCGAGGTCATCGCT
>JAFYQY010000208.1 GCA_017559685.1 Alistipes sp. | reverse complement strand
ACGGTCACCCAGAGTTGGGTAAGGTATCGAAGGCTCACATCTTCAACGAGATGCTCGAGAAGAAGGTTAAGGAGCTCGGTTTGAAGGTTAAGTCTCGTCCAGTAGAGATCGGTTACGAGGTTCGTTGCCAGACTCCTATCGCATACGACTTGGTATACTGCTCGGAGTTGGGTATGGGCGTTTACAAGCTCTTCTCGGAGGGCAAGACCGGCTGTATGGTTTATATCTCGCAGGACGGTTTCGTATCGCCACTCTACTTGAAGGATTTGCAGGACCCTACAACAGGCAAGATTCCACCACGTCTCGTAAACGTAGAGTCGGACAAGATTCAGCAGGTTATCAACAACGTAATGCACTACATCACAGCTGAGGATTACGAGGCTGCTAAGCAGTACGTAGCTAACCCTGAGGCTTACGATTTCCACAAGATTTTGAACTGGTAGTCGAAAGATTTCCTCATAAAAAAGTGCTCGAAGGTGTTATACTTTCGAGCATTTTTTATATCTTTGTGTTGACTAACACAAAAATATCAAAGATATTTTAACTAACTAAAACAATTATATCCTATGAAAAAGATTTTTCTAATCTTGGCATTTATCGGATTCGGTCTGTCGAATGCCGATGCACAGAAGGTTATTCCTGACGTTCACAAGACCTGCAAAGAGCAGGACTACCGCCGCACGGAGATTATCATTCCACAGGTTGGTGGTTACAACTGCTACAAAGCCGATCTTCACACCCACACAATCTACTCGGACGGCGAGATGACCCCTCGTGAGAAGGTGCGTGAAGCTTGGTACGACGGTTTGGACATTCTTGCCATCACCGACCACCTCGAGTCACGTCGCTACTCGCAGTATATGCTTAATGCGCTTGCGCCATACAACCCTGACGGCAAGCCATACAAGTATCACCACGCAGGTTCGGCAAGATTGCAGAAGGATGGTACCGATGCTGGCATCAAAACCGATATGAACGCCACTTTCGACGAGGCGAAGGAGTATGTCGAGAAGGAGGGCTACCCTATCACTTTGATCAAGGGCGCAGAGATTTCACGTAAGCCTCAGACTGAGGGTCACTTCGGCGCACTCTTCGTTAAGGATATAAACGCACTCTACGACATCGATACAAAGAAGACTCTCCGCAATGTGCACAAGCAGGGCGGTATCGTAATCCACAACCACCCAGCTTACCGTCGTGAGACTACCGACAAGAGCGAGTGGCAAGAGGAGGTTTACAAGGCAGGTTTGATCGACGGCGTTGAGATTGTAAACGGTTTGGACTTCTACCCTAAAATGATTCGCCGTTGCGTAGACGAGAATTTGTTTATGATTGGCGCAACCGACTCACATCGTCCAACATCTGGCCAGTTCAAGGATTACGGTTTCTTCCGCACAATGACTATCATCTTGGCGAAAAATAGAAGCGAGAAGGCTATCAAAGATGCTATTTTGCAGCACCGCACAATCGTCTACTCGGGTGGCGAGTTGATGGGCGAGGAGCAGTGGCTTTCGGAACTTGCAAAGGCTTCAATATCGTGTAAGGATATGGGCGTTGCTAAGAAGAAGGGACTCGAGTATCAGAAATTTGTGCTTATTAACAAGTCCTCTTTCAGCTACACATTGCGTTGGGGCAAGGCTGCTTACTGCGAGCTCGGTCCTTTTAAGTCGGCTATCGTCGAGTTGCGATCAAAGGATGGCACTGCACGAGCACCAAAGTTCACAGTAGACAATATGTGGATAACAGACTACAAGCACCCAGTTGTTACATTAGAAGTTATCCAATAGATTAACCGACCAACCTTATAACCTCTATGAAAAAGTTATTTTTAATTTGCGTATTGGCGGGACTATGTATCTCGAGTGCCGAGGCACAGAAGAGCATTCCTCACCGAGTGGTAAGAAGTTGCCCCGAGATGGTATCGCCACGCATAGAGATTATCTTACCAAAGGTTAAGGGCTACAACTGCTACAAGGCCGACTTCCACACTCACACGATATACTCGGATGGTCGAGTAAGTCCAAAAGGCCGTGTAATCGAAGCGTGGATGGACGGACTCGATATCCTTGCGATTACCGACCACTACGAGGCTCGTGCCAACGAGAAGAATTTCTTCAAGGTGCTCGCTCCGTACAATGAAAACGGAAAACCTACAGAGAGAGTCTATGCCGGAGCCTATGTTATGCCTGAAAATGGCGTAGATCCAGGAATAAAAGCAGACTTCAACGCAATTCACCAAGAGGCAGTATCGGAGCAACGATATCTCGGCTATCCGTTATTGCTCATCAAGGGTTGCGAGTTGGGTCGTAACACAAATGACAAGGGCCATTTCAATGCTCTTTTCGTAAAGGATCTCAACACTCTCTACGATTTCAATTTGGAGGAGTCGTTCCGCAAGGTTCACAAGCAGGGCGGCATCGTAATTCACAACCACCCTTCGTATGGTCGTCCTAAGGGCTCTACCGACAAGAGCGAGTGGGACAAGATGGTTTATAGCGAGGGTCTGATTGACGGTATCGAGGTTGCCAACGGCTACAACTTCTACCCACGAATGGTTCGCCGCTGTGTGGAAGAGAAGCTTACTATGTTCGGAAATACAGATGAGCACCGCTTCACATCGTATCGTTTCAATCGCAATGATGTATATCGCACTATGACATTTGTGTTTGCGAAGGATCTCACCGAGAAAGCAGTGAAGGATGCAATCTTGAAGCGCCGCACAATCGCCTACACGGGTGGAACACTCATTGGCGAGGAGATGTGGTTGTCGGAGTTCCTCAACGAGGCAGTAATCTGCCAATTGGTAAAGGAGGATACAAAGAAGGGCAATCGTACTTTTATGCTTACCAACACCTCATCGATTAGCTTCAAGCTCCGTCGTGGCAAGAACATTTTCGAGTTGGAGCCATTCAAGTCAATGACAGTATCGTTCGGCAAGGATAAGAAATCAGATAAGTATCACGAGCCTAAATTCCACATCGACAATATGTGGATAATGGACTACAAACACCCAGAAATCGCCATTAAGATTGACAAGCACAATTAAACCTTCTAAAATATGAAAAGACTGTTTCTAGTTTTCGCATTGGCTGGGTTGTGCATCTCGAGTGCTGAGGCACAGCAGAAGAAGATTCCAATCTCACACTCAACCTGTAACGAATCGACCGTTCGCCGCACCGAGATTATCTTGCCAAAAGTGAAGGGTTTCAACTGTTACAAGGCCGACCTTCACGTTCACACATCCTACTCCGACGGAGTGGTAACACCCGCAGGTCGTGTAAACGAGGCTTGGTACGATGGTTTGGACATTCTTGCCATCACCGACCACCTCGAGAGTCACAGTGGCGTAAACCGATTCTTCAAGGTAACTGCACCCTACAACAAGAATGGCAAGCCGACTCGCTATGTAGTGCCTGGATCAACAAAGATGCCTAAGAATGGTATCGACCCAGGTCTAAAGATTGACTTCAACGCCATCCACAAGGAGGCGGAGCGAACAAATAAGAACAAGGGATACAACCTCCTGCTTATCAAGGGCTGCGAGATGGCTCGTAACAACGAGAAGCTCGGACACTTCAATGCGCTCTTTGTAGAGGATCTCAACTCAATCTACAACTTCGACATTAGAGAGTCTTTCAGAAATGTTCACAAGCAAGGAGGCCTTATTGTCCACAATCACCCAGGCAATATCGAGGCTAACAATCCCGAGTGGCACGAGGCTGTACGCAAGGAGGGCTTAATCGATGGTATTGAGGTTGCCAACGGCTTACGCTACTACCCGCCTATGGTTTCTCGTTGTGTAAAGGAGAAACTCTTTATGGTTGGCTGTACCGACACACACGATGTAACTAGCCATCGCTACGCATCGATTGGATGTTTCCGCACAATGACCATAATCTTGGCAAAGGAGTGCACCGAGAAGGCTGTAAAAGAGGCTCTTTTGAAGCGCCGAACAATCGCCTACTCGGGTGGCGAATTGATTGGCGAGGAGGAGTGGCTCGGGGAGTTCCTCAACGCATCGATTCACTGCCAATTGGTCAACAACGACAAAAAGAAGGGCGAGCGCACGTTCTTGCTTACAAATATGTCTTCAATAACCTACAAATTGCGTCGCAATAAGACTGTATTTGTATTGGAGCCTTTCAAGACCATAGCCGTAACTTGGGGCAAGGATAAGAAGACCGGCAAGTTATCTCATCCTCGTTTCCGCATAGACAATATGTGGATAGCAGATCACAAGCGACCATATTTCGATATAGATATCGACAAGAAATAGAATCAAATAACTAAAAAAACTACCTATAAATTATGAAAAAGAGTATTATTATCTTGCTATTTGCAAGTTTGTGCGTTTTCAATGCTGATGCACAGAAGAAGATTCCTCACAACTACCGACCTGTTGGCGTACAGCCAAGCAAGCGTACTGAGATTATCTTGCCTCAGGTTAATGGTTATAACGTCTACAAGGGAGACTTCCATATCCACACCTCATATTCGGACGGTCGTGTAAATCCTGCTGGCCGTGTATTGGAGGCTTGGTACGACGGTCTTGATGTTATCGCAATTACCGACCACTACGAAGGCTGCGGTGGTGTGAAGAAGGCTCTCAAGGTGGCAGCACCACACTTCCCAGACGGCAAACCGGTCGCATACAAGACTGCAAGCGAGAGCGGTGTTGTTCCTGCAGATTTCAACGCTATCTACAAAGAGGCCGAGTGGCAAGTAAAGTTTAGTCGTTACCCGCTGTTACTTATCAAGGGTTGCGAGATGGCTCGTGAGCCAAAGGAGTATGGTCACTTCAACTGTCTCTTCCTCAAGGATGCCAACACCGTATACAATAAGGATATTGCCGAGGCATTCAAGAATGTTCACAAGCAGGGCGGTATCGTAATTCACAACCACCCTTCGTATCGTCGTCCAGGTGGCACTACCGACAAGAGTGAGAGCCACAAGAAGCTCTACGATGCAGGTTTGATCGACGGTGTAGAGATTGTTAACGGCACAAACTTCTACCCTCGTATGGTGCGCCGTTGCATCGAGGAGAAGCTCACTATGCTCGCCAACACCGATGAGCACGTACTCACTTCGTATCGCTTTGGAAGCCACAACTGCCATCGCACAATGACTCTCATTTTAGCAAAAGATTTGACCGAGAAGGCCATCAAGGATGCATTCTTGAAGCGCCGCACACTCGCCTATTTTGCAGGTAACCTCGCAGGCGAGGAGCAGTTGCTCGTCGACTTCCTCAACGCCGCAGTCGAGTGCCGCATTGTAAAGGAGGATAAGAAGAAGGGCGAGCGCACCTATATGCTCACAAATATGTCGTCTATCACCTACCAGTTGCGTCGTGGTAAGACCATTTACGAGTTGGAGCCGTTCAAGTCGGTAATGGTTCCTGTGGGCAAGAACAAGAACACAGGCGAGAGTGCACAGCCTACATTCCACGTAGAGAATATGTGGCACATCGACTTCCAGCATCCAACAATCACTCTCGAGCTTGACAAATAAAACCTAAAACATAAACCAATATGAAACGACTAATTCTTTCATTTGTATTTGGCGGTTTGCTCGTATTTGGAGTAAGCGCACAGAAGCCTGCACCTCACTCGGTGCGTATGCTTAAGAGCACAACTCAGCGTACAGAGATTATCTTGCCTCAGGTTAAGGGCTACAACATCTACAAGGGTGATTTCCACATTCACACCTGTTACTCGGATGGAAATACAACCCCTGGAGGTCGTGTAGCAGAGGCTTGGTTGGACGGACTTGACATCATCGCTATTACCGACCACTACGAGAATCATAAGGGTGTACAGAAGTTCTTCAAAGTCTCTGCACCTTACAACGAGAATGGTGTTGCTACACCTTACCAGGCGCCATTAAAGAGTGGTAGTGTAAAGGTGGATTTCAACGCTATTCACGAGGAGGCTGCGGCTGCATTGGCAAAGAGTGGAAACCCTATGCTTTTGATTAAGGGTTGTGAGATGGCGAGAAACAACAACACTCACGGCCACTTCAACTGCTTGTTCCTCAACGATATCAATACCGTTTTCGCAAAGGATATGAAGGAGGCCTTCAAGCGAGTTCACGACCAGGGCGGTATCGTTGTACACAACCACCCAGGCTGGCGTCGCAAGACTACCGACAAGACCGAGTTCCACGAGGATGTTTACAGCGCAGGCTTGATTAACGGTGTAGAGGTTGTTAATGGTGTTACATTCTACCCACACATCGTAAAGCGTTGCATCGACGAGAAGCTCACAATGTTTGCGAACACCGATATCCACAGTCAGTCAACATACCCACGTATGTCGCCAGGAGTATTCCGCACTATGACTTTAGTTCTCGCAAAGGATTTGACCGAGAAGGAGGTAAAGGATGCTATTTTGAAGCACCGCACTATGGCCTACGTTGCTGGTAACGTTATCGGCGAAGAGAAGTGGCTCGTAGAGCTCTTTAACGAGTCGGTAGATTGCCGTATGGTCTACGAGAATAAGGAGAAGGAGACTTGCAAGTATCAGATTACTAACCACTCGTCGATTCCTTACACTCTCCGCAAGGGTAAGAGAACCTATGTCTTGGAGCCATTCAAGAGTCTCTTCTTCAATATCGGCAAGGACGAGAAGGGTAAGAAGTACCTCTTGCCTGAGTTCAGAATCGAGAATATGTGGCACGTAGACTATCAGCACCCTACTATCGAGGTTAAGTTGGATAAGTAAAACCAATCAATAAATGAGACGTATTTTTATTGTTGCAATTAGCGTAGTTTTTGGTTTGGGTGTGAGCAACGCCCAAACCAAAAACTATAAATTCACCGAGCGACTCTATAATAACACACCTCAACGAGTGGACTTTGTTCTTCCACAAGTTGATGGTTTGAACTGTTATACTGCCGAGTTGCACGCCCACACCATCTTCTCGGATGGAGAGCTCACTCCCGAGGAGCGAGTAAAGGAGGCTTGGTGCGATGGTTTGGATATTTTGGCAATGACCGACCATATCGAGACCCGTCGTCACGAGCGAGATTTCTTGAAGTTTTTGAAGGGCTATTCGCCCGACAAAAAGGGTTTCGAGCCTATCAACACTCGTGTATCTCGTGGCGTACACGCCGATGAGCGAGGTATTGTTTCGGACTTGAACTTCTCGACAGAGTTGGCACGTAAGGCAGCCGTGAGTTATCCTGAGCTCACCATCATCAAAGGCGCAGAGATCTCTCGTGAGCCTGTTCATATTGGTCACTACTGCGCACTCTTTACAAAGGATAACAACGCTATCTACTCGAGAGACGACGCTCAGGCCATTCGCAATGCTCGTGCGCAGGGTGCTCTTATCACCCACAACCACCCAGGCTGGGAGCGTACCACTTGCGATATGAGCGAGTTCCATAAGAAGATCTACGCAGAGGGATTGATTGACGGTGTCGAGGTTTCAAACGGAGCTTCGTTCTACCCCGAGATGGTTGCTCGTGCCATTGAGCACAAGTTGTATATGGTTTCGGCAACCGACATCCACGCTGCGACATCAAATGTATATGGCAAGCACAACTTCTACCGTGATATGACCCTTATCTTTGCGAAGGATAAGAGCGAGAAGTCGTTGCGCAAGGCACTCCTTTCGCAGAAGACACTCGGCTACTGCGGTGGCAACATCATCGGAGAAAAGTCGCTCTTAGCGAAGTTCTTCCAGGCTTCGGTAACTGCGAAATATATCGCCACAACCAAGAAGGGCGTGCAGATTGCTCTCACAAACAACACCTCGTTCGACTATACATTGAGCTACAACGGTGCAAAGATTTATCTCCCTGCATTCCGCACAATCAAGACCTCTGTAAAGGAGGGCAATGTGGCATTCTGCGTAGAGAATATGTACCACGTCGATTTTCAACACCCTACTGTTGAACTTAAACTCGAAAAATAGAATAAACAATGAAAAGATTATTTTTGATTTTGGCATTGGTTGGCTTCGGCCTCGTTGATGCCGCAGCGCAGAAGAAGATTCCCGAGACGGTGACATTCCTTCACAACGCAAGCCGTCGCACCGAGATTATTTTGCCACAGGTGAATGGTTTGAATGTCTATAAGGCTGACCTTCACACCCACTCTATATATTCGGACACTAACCTTACTCCCGAGCAGCGTGTCAAGGAGGCGTGGCTCGATGGTCTTGACGTCTTCTCTATGACCGACCACGTAGAGTATCGTCGTCACGAGGGCACAATGCTCAAGTTCTTGAAGGGTTACACCGGAGGCGAGCCAAAGAAGGCTGTAAACTCGAATGTTATTCGCAAGGCTGCAAACGAGGAGGGTATCAAGGCTGACCTCAACATCCCTACACAGCTCGCACAGAAGGAGGCGAAGAACTATGGCGATGCCTTGTTGGTTATCCCTGGTTGCGAGATTACTCGTGAGCCTAAGAAGATTGGCCACTACAACGCTCTCTTTACTACCGACAACAACGCAATCTACGACGCAGACCCATTGCAGGCATTGCGCAATGCCAAGAAGCAGGGTGCGCTTATCACTCACAACCACCCAGGTTGGTCACGCAAGTCGTGCGATATGACCGAATTCGAGGTGCAAGCCTATGGCGAGGGTTTGATCGACGGCGTAGAGATTATGAACGGCTTTTGGTTCTATCCTAAGACTATGCGTCGTTGCGTGGACAACAACCTCTATATGTTGGGTTGTACCGACATCCACGCACAAACCGCAGGTTTCCGTCAGAATGGCATCTTCCGCACTATGACTCTCATCTTTGCGAAGGAGAACACCTTGAAGTCTATCCGCAAGGCATTGGAGAAGCGAATGACACTCGCCTACAGCGCAGGTAATATCGCAGGCGATGCGAAGCTTTTGCAGGACTTCTTCAAGGCGTCTGTAAGTTGCAAGTTCCTTGCTCGTGGCAAGAAGCAGTCGGCCGTATATGCCCTCACAAACAACACCTCGATTGGGTACAAATTGCGCATCGGCAATAAGACCTTCGAGTTGCCTGCATTCGAGACCACCACTATTAATGTCAGCAAGGACAAAAACGGTAAGGATAAGGACGTTGAGTTCTACGTAGCGAATATGTGGGAGGTAGACTACAAGAACCCTAAGATTGTCTACAAGGCTTCAGCAAAGTAGCAAATACTACATATTAGATATAGGTGTCGAGAGAATCGGCACCTATTTTTTGTACTTTTAGGAATAATTCCTAAATTTGTATAACTAAAATACACAAATAGATGAAACGACTTTTACTCTACATTCTCACACTCCTTGTACCCACTTTGGTCGTGGCGCAGTCTAAGCAAATGAGCGAGATTAAAGCACGCAGTTCTGCACCCGTGCAGATTGGCGTTGTCAAGATAAGCGATAGTGATTTGGCGAAATATAGGACTAAGGCACACGTCGTAATACCTTATGGCGTAACCGAGATTAACGCTTACGCATTCAAAGATTGCAAATCGCTAAAAAGCATAACTATCCCCAACAGCGTTACAAAAATTGGGCGTTATGCATTCGACGGTTGCAAATCGTTGACAAGCATAAACATCCCTAATAGTGTAACTGAAATTAGCTATGGTGCATTCCAGGGTTGCTCTGCGCTAACAAGTATAACCATTTCAAATAGAGTAACCGAGATTAACGCTAACGCATTCAAAGGTTGCTCTGCGCTAACAAGTATAACCATTCCAAATAGCGTAACCGAGATTAGCTATGGT
>JAFYQY010000207.1 GCA_017559685.1 Alistipes sp. | reverse complement strand
CAAAGATAATTTATAAATAATTAAAACACCTACTATTGACGCCAAAATTACTCCTAAATTCATAATATTTACTAATATCCTAGTATCTTTTTTCTTTAACATAATTAATCCTAAATAATGTCTTATTGTATGATAACTATAATTTGATAAAGATAAAAGAATTGCTAAAACAAATAAAGAAATATCTTTACTAGATAAATATAAATAACTTAAACCAAAAAAAATATTGTGTATGAAAAAGCTTCTTTTAGTGGCAGTTGTTGCTTGCGTATTCGTTTTGAGTAGCTGTTCGACTCACTTCTACAGCTCGTCGAATGCAAGCGTTGCGAAGACCGAGGTGGTACTTTCGCAGAAGAATTTCAAAGTTGTTGGTCAGGCCGAGGGCGTTGCTACCATCACTCAGGTGTTTGGTATCGGCGGTTGCTCGCAGAAGGCTGTTCGAGAAAATGCTGTTGGCGAGATGTTTAAGAATGCTAACTTGAAGGGTTCGCAGACTATCATCAACATCAATGTTAAGCAGGCTATTTCGGGCGTTCCGCCAATCTATTATCGCACAACAACTACAGCTACAGGAACTATTATCGAGTTCACAGAGTAGGGTAGTAGCCCAATAAAAAGAAGCACCGAGTCGATGGCTCGGTGCTTTGTTTTTAGTGATGGTGATGCCCCAAAATCGTATGCGGAACGTGTCCGTGCGAGATAATTTGTATAGGGCATTGGTAGTTCTCCAATTGCTCGGCCGTGATGACGTTCGAGTCGTGACGATGCACTGAGCGATTGACGCAAACAATGCTCTTTACGACGCTTGTAATGGTTCCGAGGTCGTGCGATACCATCACTATCGCCATACGCTCATTTAGGTGGTGCAGTAGGGTATAGAGCTCGTTCTCGAACTTGTTGTCCACGAAGTTTGTGGGCTCGTCGAGAATCAGCAATTTAGGCTCCAAGATAACAGCTCGGCAGAGCAATGCTCGTTGCATTTGACCGCCCGAAATCTCGCTGATTTGACGCTCTGCAATATTGGCAATACCCGCCATATCAAGCAGTTGCATTGCCTTTTCACGATCTGCTTTGGTGTAGCGACCGAAGAAACCCTTCTCAGCCTGAAGTCCCGACATTACAACTTCGATAACCGAAATAGGAAATGATTTATCGAACTCCGACAACTGGGGAAGATAGCCTATAAGACGGTGGCCACGCTCATAAAGAGTGGGGGAGTACGACACCTCTCCGCTGTGCGGAACGGCATCCAAAATAGCCTTGACGAGGGTAGTTTTGCCACCTCCGTTTGGACCTATAATACCCAAGAAATCATCGGGATAGATGTCGAGCGATACACCCTCCAAAGCGACGGTCGAATCGTACTCGACGGTTATGTTTTTCAGCGATACGATAGGCTCCATACTACTCGGTGATTAAGGTTGCGATACGATGAATATTCTCGAAAATATCCTCAGCTAACGGGTTGATTTCCACGGCTGTAGTGCCTGTATCCTGGCAGATGACCTCGACCGACGATGCCGGAAACTCCGATTGGTAGAAGATGTGCTTGATGCCCTCTTTGCGGGTGTGCTCGATGATCTCTGCCAAGTGCTTTGCGCTCGGCTCCTTGCCTTCGTTCTCAACTGCAATCTGCGTAAGTCCGTAGTCACGAGCCAGATAGGTTAGGGCAGGGTGGTATATCACAAAGCTCTTGTGCGAGCTGTTTTGGCACATCTCTGCGACCTCGTTATCCAACTCTAACAACTTGCTATTTAGCGTATTATATCGCTCCTGATACTTTATCGAATCGGGTAATTCACGAGCAATGGCGTTGTGGACATTCTTGCTCATTTTGATAAGCGCCTTGGGCGAACACCAGATGTGTGGATCGATGCCGTGAGCGTGGTGATGCGAGCAATTTGCGTGGGCGTGATGTGCGTGTGAGCAGGTGCCGGCAACCACATCGATACCCTGTGAAAGGTTGATAATCTGCTCGTTACGTGCGACACGGTGGAGTAGTGCCTGCTCAAACTCGAGCAATCCTGTGCCAAATACGAAGCGTGCCGACTCGACCTGTTGCAACTGCTTGGGCGTAGGCTCGAAGGTCTCGGGAGATGAGCCCTGCGGTACAAGCACCATAACCTCGAAGTCATCGCCTAAGATGCTCTCCACGAGCGGTTTAAGCGGAGCAATCGATACTACGGCACGATTCTCAATCTTAGTCTCACGGTTGCCACAACCAATAAATAGGGTAGCGACAATCAGGATTAAAATGGCCTTTATAGCTTTGCCTGCTTTAATCATATTGTTTAATTCTTTTCTTCGTTTTTTACGTTCAATTCGTCTACCTGCCCAATGTAGTACACCGTCTAAGGCATTAACTCCGGGGATTATACCCATTTTAACTTCGTGTTCGAGCGAGGCTAATTCCCTTTTTGTCAATTCGCTGATATCGATTTGCTCCTTTGCGAGTCTACGCAAGATTTCATCTTCCAGCGCTATATTATGAATGTCATTAATCTGTGTCATAAGTTGCTGCTAATAAAAGTGTTATCATTCCCACACAAACGCAATTTAACATAATATACATATTGCGCACTAATGTGCGACGGGAGGGTAGAGAGGAGGAGCGGCCTGTTTTTCGGCTCATTTAGCGAGTTCTACACTTCTATCCTCGATTGCTACTACAAAGATAGAAATAATTTTGAGTTTTTGTAGTTTTTTCGTTAGTTGAAAAAGTTTTCTGTCGCAGAGTATTTGTGCGTAACTTGCAATGAGTCAACATATTGCGTCTCAAAACAGCAAATCTTAACTCTGTGAGAATTGAATATTTTGTTGTGTGCGACCAATCTGCCGTGAATTTTTTCGTAAAAAACGGCAAAATTACACCTATATATAATAAGGTATAAAAAAAGGGTAGTCCGACTACCCTATGAATTTTTTGGCTTCAACTCCTCGAAGGTCTTGTCCCGATAGACGATGACAATCTTCTCAATCTCGGAGTTCGAGAAGGTCGGAGCAATTGGCAGAGCCGACGGTTTGATCTCCTGGTGGACAACCTCCTTTTCGCCGGGAACATTGAAGAGTGATGCTGGCGTTTCATCCAAAATGTTCGATGTCGAATTTTGCGCATTTGGGTTGAGCATATCCGATGCGTCGCCGAGCAACCAGTAAGGGTTGATATGAGGGAATCGATTGACGATCTTACATATCAATTCGAAGCTCGGCTTGTTGCGTCCGCTCAAAATATGAGAGACTGCAGCCGGCTTTATTTCGAGAACATCTGCAAGCTTACTCGCCGACAAATTCTCATTTTGCATCAAAATACGCAATTTTTTGTCCATCTTCCAAAGTTTTTACAAAGGTAAAAAATATTTACGATATAAGCAAGCGTAAATATACATTTGTTAAATGTTGATAATTGTTAATAAGTGTTACAAATGTTAAAACACAATAAGCGTTAAATAGGATGTAATAATGTATATCACAACAAACTTTAGATATTAGCACATAAAACACTGATAATCTACAAGTAATAACAACAAATATCGCTCATATGTGTGATTGTGCCCGTAATACCCTATCGATGTACGTATAAATAGATAATTGACTTTATATAAAATATGTAAATCACTGATATTTAGCACCATAAAACTGCAAATTCAATAAATGAATACTGACGAAATGGCGGTAAAACCAGCGCAGGTGCAGCCTGGTTGGCAATTTACAAATGTAATCAAACAGCAGATATTAACAAGATTAACACTTTACAAAAGTAAAATATTGCAAAGTGTTACAATTGTTTGGTTGTTACAAATGTAAATAATTAGGCTGTAAAAGGGTGAATTTTGTAAAAATAGCCTGTGGATAAGATAATCGACTACTCTATTTTTTAATCTTCTGTCGAAATCTTCTGTATTATGTTAAATATAGATATAAAAATGTAGGATAAACATTTCGTACTATCCTACATATCAACTAATTACGGAGTTGTTAACACTCCCCTATTCAGCGAGCTTTGATGCGATTTCTGTGAACTCTTCTGGAGTTAAAACGAGCTTCTCACGGCTAAAATCCACATCCTTTTCGCTATTCATAGGGATAAGGTGGATGTGTGCGTGAGGTACTTCGAGACCCAAAACTACCGTTGCTACCCTATTGCAGCCGCTATATGCCTTGATTTTCTTCGCAACCTGCTTTGCGAAGATGATCATACCCTGAAGTGTCTCGTCGTCGAGATCGTAGAGGTAGTCCACCTCCTGCTTAGGAACAACGAGTGTGTGACCCTTCGCAAGGGGATTAATGTCGAGAAACGCAAAATAATGCTCATTCTCGGCCACTTTGTAGCAGGGTATCTCTCCTGCTATGATTCGTGAAAAGATTGTTGCCATATACGATATAATTAAAAGTTAAATCAATTCTCGTGTTCTGTTGCCTCACTACTCTCCCCCACCGCTATCTACGGGCGGAAAAGGAGTATTAGGCGTTATTTGTAAAATGTTCGATTTGTCGCGTTTTGTGGGTTGAACACCCTTAAGTTGTGCTATCCTATCTCGTTATTTTCGATACGTTTTACACTCTCGAGACCTTTCAATTGACGGAATTTATCCATCAAGGCGTACAAAGCGTCGACATTTTGCACATAGAGACTCATCTTGCCCTCAAATATGCCATCGTGGCTACGCAGGTTAATCTCACGCATATTGATGCTGAAATCGTCTGAAACGATGTGTGTAATGTCTGACAACATACCCATTCGGTCGATTCCTCGCAGTTCGATGGTAGAGAGATAGGCTGTAGCCTTGTGTTGCTCCCACTTAATATTATCTTTGATAATATTCTTGCCAAACTGCGATGCAAGGCGATTAAGCTCGTTGCAGCTCGCCTTATGTACCACAATCTTGTTGGTTGTAGGGTCACGGAAGCCCACAACCTTGTCGCCAGGGAGAGGGTTGCAACACGGAGCAATAACGAAGCTGTCGTCGTTAGTCGGCTTTACATCGTTATTCTCCTCGATATCCTCGTCGTCCTCCTGGCGGAGTTGCCAGAACTTTAATAATTTGATTGTAGAGGATGATTTAAGCACTTTATCGATATCATCCAGCGAGATGATACCTGCGCCAATATGGCTGTAGAATTCGTCCTTACATTTGCATCCGTAGGCCTTTATTGCCTTGCGCAATACGCTTCCGCTCATCGCTACGTTGTGCTCGGCCAGTTTGCTCTCGAACATTGCCATTCCGTTTTCGAGATTATTCTGTTGCTCTCGCTTCAGGAAGGCGGTAATCTTCTGCTTTGCCTTTGTGGTCGAGACTATTTCGAGCCATTCAGCCTTCGGCTTGGCGCTGTCGGCTGTGATAATCTCGATCTGGTCGCCCCACTTCAGAGGCTTTGTTATAGGTTCGATTTTGTGGTTAATCTTTGCTCCAATGGCGTGATCTCCCACCTTGGTGTGGATGTCGTAGGCAAAGTCGAGCGCAGTAGCACCATTCGGGAGTTGGCGCTGTTCGCCCTTCGGTGTAAATACCGTAATTTCAGAGGTATAGAGTGATAACTTAAAGTTGTCGAGGAACTCTACAGCACTCTCGGTAGGGCTATTTAATGCGTCACGCACCTTTCGTAACCAGGTGTCGAAGGCGTCGTCATTCTGCGAAAGGGTTGCCTTCTTGTACTTCCAATGCGCTGCAAAACCTCGCTCGGCAATATCCTCCATTCGCTCGGTACGAATCTGCACCTCTACCCAATGGCCATCAGGGCCCATTACGGTTGAGTGTAAAGCCTCGTAGCCATTCGCCTTCGGCATAGATATCCAATCACGCAAACGATCCTGTTTTGGGGCGTAAATATCTGTTATATCGGAGTATATCTTCCAACACTGACTCTTCTCGGTTTGCTCCGACTCGGTGTGGAAGACGATGCGGATGGCAAACAGGTCGTAGACCTCCTCGAAAGGAATCTGCTTGCGCTGCATTTTTGTCCATATTGAGTAGACGCTCTTGACACGTCCCGAAATCTCGTATTTGATGTTGCTACGGTCGAGCGCCTCGATGATAGGCTTGCAGAAGCGGTCGATGTACTCTTGTCGCTTCTCGGCGGTCTCGGCCAACTGACTGCTTATCTGCTTATACTCCTCCGGGAAGCGATACTTCATACAGAGGTCTTCCAATTCGCTCTTTATCGGGTATAAACCGAGACGATATGCTAACGGAGCAAAGAGGTAGATAGTCTCGCCTGTAATCTTAATCTGCTTATTTAGAGGCATAAATTGCAGTGTACGCATATTGTGCAAGCGGTCTGCAATCTTGATGAGAATCACTCGAACGTCGTCCGAGAGTGTGAGCAACACCTTGCGGAAATACTCCGCTTGCTCCGATGTGTCGGCATTGAAAACTCCCGACATCTTGGTCAATCCATCGACCATCGAGGCGATTTTCGGGCCAAAGATATGCTCGATGTCCTCTACCGTGTAGTCGGTATCTTCCACTACGTCGTGCAGGAGCGCTGCGATAACCGACTTGGCGCCCAGGCCAATCTCGTCTACTGCAATCTGCGCCACGGCTATCGGGTGAAGCATATATGGCTCTCCCGAGCGGCGTCGTACACCTGCGTGCGCCTCCTTTGCAAGGAAGTAGGCTCGTTTAATTTTGTTCCAGCTCTCCTCGTTCTTGCAAATCTTTTGACACGATGCGACAAGCTTCTCCCAAGCCTCGTTAATTACTCTCTCATCTTCGGTAGTGTAGTTGCTCATAACCTATACCTCTAAAAACCAATATAGAGAGCCGTACCGCCAAAGCGGTACTGTGCTCTCGTTAGTTGCGACTTATAAAAGTCTCTATTTCTGTGTCATAGCCTCACGAAGCTTTGCCTCGATCTCGTCGCACAAAGCCTTGTCTGAGGTCAATAAATCCTTGACGGCGTCACGGCCCTGTCCGATCTTCTTCTCGCCATACGAGAACCACGAACCAGCCTTCTTGATAATCTCGTAATCTACTGCCAAGTCAAGAATCTCGCCAATCTTCGATATGCCCTCGCCGAACATAATATCGAACTCAGCCTTCTTGAATGGAGGTGCCACCTTATTCTTCACAACCTTTACACGTGTGCGGGTTCCGAGCTGCTCGTCGCCATCCTTGATAACCGAAGTGCGACGGATATCGATACGAACACTTGCGTAGAACTTCAAGGCGTTACCACCGGTTGTGGTCTCAGGGTTGCCATATACTACGCCAATCTTATCACGAAGTTGGTTGATGAAGATGCAGACGGTCTTAGTCTTTGCGATGCTTGCTGTGAGCTTACGCAATGCCTGCGACATCAATCGTGCCTGCAAGCCCATCTTCGAGTCGCCCATCTCGCCCTCAATCTCAGCCTTTGGTGTAAGTGCCGCTACCGAGTCGATAACGATGATATCGATTGCGCTCGAACGAATCAACGAGTCGGCAATCTCGAGAGCCTGCTCGCCATTGTCTGGCTGCGAAACGAGGAGATTCTCTACGTCTACGCCCAACTTCTGTGCATAGAAGCTATCGAATGCGTGCTCTGCATCGATGAATGCAGCGATACCGCCCGCCTTCTGAGCCTCGGCAATTGCGTGAATTGCCAAAGTTGTCTTACCCGACGACTCAGGGCCAAAAATCTCGATTACTCTACCCTTTGGGTAGCCACCTACTCCGAGTGCTACATCGAGGGTAATCGATCCTGTTGGAATTACAGGTACATTCTCTACGTTTTCGCTCGACATCTGCATAATCGAACCCTTGCCGAAGTCCTTCTCGATCTTCGCCATTACCGCCTTCAAGACCTTCATCTTTTCGGCATTCTGTGTTGTCATTTCGCTCATAATATATTCGTTTTTAATATTTAATTCACAATAATTCTTTTTCCAAAGGAAAAAACTTTCCCCAAAGTTAAGAAATTTTTTCGATAATTGATTCTGTTTTTCGATTTTTTGCTGTTAATCGCTCTGAAAAGCGCAAATAATAGCAAGTATCACTCCTATGATGGCGAGTATGAGCGCTCCAATATCATATATCAGAGATATCAAAAGTGCCCCCAGAAAAATCAGTCCCATAGCTTTTACAGTCTTAGTTACTCACTACTCACTACTCACTACTCACTGTTGCTCGTTAGTCCCACAACAGTTGTCCGACAATCTGCTCCTGAAACTCCTCGGGCGTGTTGTTGAGTCGCTTCATACACTGCGGACAACGAATTGCCGCCTCGGTTTCGATATGGCAGAAGCCATTCTCGCAGTCGAATCCCATAAAGCCCAAACCGGTAAGGTGCATAAACTCTGTACCGCAATGCTTGCATTTGATAGTGTGTCCTGTTCCCATAACTCTATAATTTTAAGGTTTTTAATACTCTACTTAAACAAATTGTTCTTACCGCCTACGATGTAGTTGCCAACGCTGGCCAATAGGCCGATAATAATCAAAATCGTCATCATATCTTATGCTCGTTTTTAAGGTTTATGATTACTTTCACGATGCAAAAGTATGGTGTGTTTTTGACAGGTTGTGTCAAAGCGTAAAAAAGTTGCAAAATTTTTACACTTTTTTTTCGGGGCGACTTCGCCTTTCGCATATAAGTTTGTACCTTTGCGACTATGAAAAGGGAGGATGTGCGACGATTAGGGTTTAAGAAATTCGCCAAGCCGGCCATAGTTGTGGTGACGGTTGTGGCGATAGTGGTCGTATACCGCTGTATAAACCCCGTAGGAACGACTGCGGGCGAGTATATGCCTAAATGCTTTATGAAGGGACTTACGGGCTACGATTGCCCTTCGTGTGGCTCTCAGCGAGCTCTGCACGCCATCTTAAATGGCGAGTTCAAGCGGGCGATACTCTTTAATCCGTTTATCTTCCTGGCGCTACCCTATCTGCTGTCGCTTCTCTATACGGCACTCTCGAGAGATCGATTTGCACGACGCATAAAGCCCTTTGTGCGCCATCGCATTGCTATATGGAGCTTCCTTGCGCTCTATATTGCCTGGTGGGTTATACGCAATTCAGAGTGGTGGTTGGGTGTGTTAATATAACAAAAAGAGAACCAATCGGTTCTCTTTTTGTTTGGTTATAAATCGTTTATTTTCCCAGCACTACCCTTTCGGCTACGCTACGGAGATACTTTGCAACCTCTGGTTTGAGGCGGATCGGTGTATCGGCCTTGAATGGCTCTTTGAAGATTGTCAAGTAACCTACCGCTGCTGCGAGGTATGATCCTGCGTACGATGGGTGTGAACCATCCTTTACGTAGAGTTCGATATCAGGTCGCTCACGACGCACAATCTCCCACGCAACGCCTACAGGCGAGAGATCGACGCCCAATGTCTGCGCCATAGCGGTAGTGTTGGCTGTGATAACCTTCTGCATAGACTCGTAGCTTGTGAAGAACTCTGGGTAACCCTTTACGAGGCCCTCCAACTTCTTACCTTTTGTAGTATTATTGCCGTCACGACGACCCCAGGTCATCTCGATAACGCACTTAGCGTTAGGGCTATACTCTTTAACTTTGGCTACCATTTTGCCCATCTCTCCCACTACGTTTCTATCCTCGGTAGTGCCGATGCGGAGAGCCGAAAGGCTCTGTCCCTGCAAGAAGGCGTAGTCATAACCTCCCAAAGCTACAGTCTCTTGCGACACTTTGTCGGCAAGGTGTTGCTTGATTGTATAACCGCCGTGTTGATAGGTTACACCCTCGATGTGGTGACCCTCGTACCAAGCCAGCTCTTTCAGCAACATTGGGTACTCGTTGCAATAGGTGTAGCTATTACCTATAAATAATACACGTGTGTTGTCTTTCGGAGTACTATTGTCATAGATTGCGATTTTAGGCGAATTTCCCGAGCTGCTGCCATAGAGCGAACTCTTTGTTACGCTCTTGTCGCAGTGGCGCAAACGGATAAGCAGATTGCCACTTTTGATGCCCTTCTCGAGCTTGATAGAGCTCCAAAGGAAGCGAGGCCACTTGCTCGAAGTAGTTGAGTAGCAGTTTACTCCCTTCTTGTCGGCAGGCAAAACACCCTTCCACTCCTTGCCGTCGAGATACTCCCACGCAAAGGCGTGAGGGGTGTCGCTCGGCTCGGCGAGGAATGGGAACCATACGTCGATAGTTGTACCCGCCTTGATATTCTCGACAGGAATGCACATCAACCAATAGTCGCCCTTGCGGGTACCTTCAGCCGCAGGATAGTGTTTTCTTACGCCTACGGTAGCTGTTGCTTTCTTGCCAACGAACTCAATCTCGCCCTTACCCTTCGAGGCGTGATAGTGTCCATTTTCGAGGTAGTTACCTATCTTCTTCGATGAGAAACCCCACTCTACGTGTTTTTGTGACTGTGCCGAAAGCGACAATGAGAGTGCTACGGCCATTACGGTTAATAATAACTTCTTCATAATCAATTATTCTGCAAATGAGTGAATAACAACGCCTGAGCGCAACTTTGGCTCAAACCAAGTGGTCTTCGGAGGCATAATGTTGCCCGTGTCGGCGATGTCGATAAGCTGGCGCATCGAAACTGGATAGAGTGCAAATGCAGCCTTCATCTCGCCCGAATCTACTCGCTGTTGCAACTCACCTAAACCACGAATGCCACCTACAAAATCGATTCGGTTAGAGGTGCGTAAATCTTTGATACCTAGAATTTTATCGAGTACAAGATTTGACAAGATTGTTACGTCGAGCACACCAATCGGATCGGCGTCATTGTAGCGACCTGCCTTAGCTGTAAGGCTGTACCACTCGCCACCGATATACATCGAGAAGTTGTGCAACGCCTGCGGTTTGTAAATCTCGCTACCCTCCTTCTCAAGCTCGAAGTCCTCCTTCAAAGCCTCGATAAATGCCTCTTCGCTCAAGCCGTTGAGATCTCGCACTACACGGTTGTAATCGATTATGCGGAGATGCGACTCAGGGAAGGTAACGGCCAAGAAGTAGCAATACTCTTCGTCACCCGTATGGTTAGGGTTGTTGTTCTTGCACTCCTCGCCTACTCGTGCTGCGGCCGCGGTACGGTGGTGACCGTCAGCTACATAGAGTGCAGGAATAGTGCTGAAAACGGTGGTTATATGGTCGTTATACTCGGTAGGAACAACCCACAAAGTGTGACCAAATCCATCCTCTGCAACGAAGTCATACTCGGGCTCCGATGCGGTAACCTTCTTTACGATAGCGTTGATATCCTCGTGGTCGGGATAAGCAAAGAAAACGGGCTCGATATTGGCCTTTTGGTTGCGCACGTGGTGCATACGATCCTCCTCCTTCTCGGTGCGGGTAAGCTCGTGCTTTTTGATTGCCCCCGAGAGGTAATCCTCGAAGTGACAGCACATTACGATGCCGTACTGAGTGCGGCTGTCCATTGTCTGAGCATAGATATAGTAGTGCTCCTCGCCGTCTTGCTTCAACCAACCCTCCTTCTGCCACTTGGCGAAGTTCTCGACCGCCTTGTCGTAGACCTCCTGTGAGTGCTCGTCAGCGATAGGATCAAAGTCAATTTCGGGCTTGATAATATGGAGCAGAGATCGCTCTGTCGCCTCGGCCTTAGCTTCTACCGAGTTCAATACGTCGTATGGACGTGAAGCAACCTCCTTCGCCAACTCCTTCGGAGGGCGAATGCCTTTGAATGGTTTAATACGTACCATAATTATAAAATTAGCTGATGGCTAATGGGCAAAAAACTATTATTTGTTTACCTGGAACTCGGTGTTGCCGTGTACGAAATAATCAACAATCTGTCGAGCAGCAGCCAAACCTGCGTTGATGTTAGCCTCGGCAGTCTCGGCACCCATCTTCTTTGCTGTTGCAAATACTCTATTGCCAAATTTCTCCTTCAACTCGGCAATATTTGACGGTGCGATATCGGTGATATATTTCAAATCAGAACGCTCTTCGAGAGCCTGCATCAAGCCCGCCTCGTCAACTACCTCCTTGCGTGCAGTGTTGATGAGTACACCACCCTGTGGCATCAACTTGATAAGGTCGTAGCCAATCATACCCTTGGTCTCGGGTGTTGCTGGCATATGCAACGATACGAAGTTGCTCTCCGAGAACATCTGTTCGAGAGTGTCGTCACGACGAAGGTGCTTCGCATATAAGCGAATTTTGTTTGGGTTAGGGCGTGAGTAGACGTGAACATACATACCCAAACCGTCGGCAACATCCGATACGATGCGACCGATAGCTCCGTAGGCAACAATACCCCAGCGCTTGCCTCTCAACTCTGTGCCTGTGCCAGGCTGGAAACAGTTGCGAGCCATAAAGATTATCATACCGATGGTGAGCTCGGCAACGGCATTCGCATTTTGTCCTGGTGTGTTCATTACCACGATGCCACGCTTCTTCGCCTCCTCGCAGTCTACATTGTCGTAACCTGCGCCGGCACGAACTACGATTTTGAGGTTCTTGGCAGCATCCAAGACCTCTTTAGTGACCTTGTCGCTACGCACGATAAGCGCATCGACATCGGCTACAGCCTCGAGCAACTCGCTCTTGTCGGTATATTTTTCGAGCAGAATAACCTCGTATTTTGCCGCTTCTAAAATCTCTGTGATACCATCTACCGCCTTGCGTGCAAATGGTTTCTCGGTTGCAATCAGAACTTTCATACCTTGAACTAACGAAGTGAAAAATATTACTTTCTCCTCCTTCTTTTCGTATGTATAAGGGACGATTGTTGGCATATATTACTTGGTCTTGAGCTGTTCGAACTCCTGCATACAAGCCACGAGTGCCTCTACAGACTCCTTTGGCAATGCGTTGTAGCACGATGCACGGAAACCGCCAACCAAACGGTGACCCTTGATGCCCACCATACCACGCTCCTTGGCGAACTCCATAAACTCAGGAGCCAAATCCTCATTACCCTCGGTCATTACGAAGCAGATGTTCATCAACGAACGATCCTCCTTCTCGACTGTTGGGCGGAACAACGAGTTGCGCTCAATCTCGTTATAGAGCAACTCGGCCTTCTCGAGGTTAATCTTGTGCATCGCCTCTACGCCACCGATAGACTTCAACCACTTCAAAGTCTCGTTCATCACAAAGATTGGGAATACAGGCGGAGTGTTGAACATCGAGTCGTTCTCGACGTGGGTATTTACGTTCATCATTGTTGGCAATGGGCGAACAACCTTCTGGAGCATATCGTCACGAATGATAACGAATGTGACGCCCGCAGGTGCGAGATTCTTCTGTGCACCACCATAGATGAGTGCGTACTTCGAAACGTCGATAGGACGGCTCATAATATCCGACGACATATCGGCGATAAGAGGTACAGGTGAGTCGATATCTACCTTGTACTCAGTACCATAGATTGTGTTGTTGGTGCAGATATAGAGGTAGTCCAAGTCTGCAGGAATCTCAAAACCCTTAGGGATGTACGAGAAGTTCTTGTCATCGCTCGAAGCTACAATCTCGACCTCTCCGTAGAGCTTTGCCTCCTTGATGGCCTTCTTAGTCCACACGCCTGTGTTTACATAACCCGCCTTCTTGCCGAGGAAGTTTGCAGGGATGTGGAAGAACTGAGTGCTTGCGCCACCACCTACGAAGTAGATGTGGTAGTTCTCAGGAATGTTAAGCAACTCACGGAATAAAGCCTTAGCCTCTGCCAAAACAGCCTCGAACTCCTTGCTGCGGTGCGAATACGAGAGTACCGAAAGACCGGTGCCGTTGAAATCAAAGATTGCCTTTGCTGCGTTTTCGAGGGCTACTTCGGGCAATACCGAAGGGCCAGCGCTGAAATTGTGCTTTTTCATACCAATTGAAGTTTTAGATGTATTAGTTATTTTAGGTTGAATTTATCGGTGTCGTTAAGGCTTAAGCCGAGCAGGAGGTCTCGTACTGCCATACGCTTCTTGCCTGCAACCTGCAACTCCTCGATGGCGATTAAACCATCCGCACAAGCCACCTTAATGTATGTTTTGTTGTCGGTTACGATTGTGCCAACGTTGTGATTGTGCGCCTTCTCCTCGAAGCGAGCCTTGAAGATCTTAACCGAGAGCTCTTCCTCGCTACGTTTCAGAGTGCTCCACGCTGCAGGATAAGGCGACAGACCT